>JBEGUP010000009.1:0-17873 GCA_041178825.1 Pseudomonadota bacterium
GCTATGCCAAAGACGGGCAAGAGGCTTGAAGTACAACTTATTAGATTAAAAATACTATGAAATTAATAGCTGCTCAGGCAACAAATACGCCGGCTACAGACGAAAATGGCACTATTTTGATAGCCAATGACGTGAATCCGCTGGAAACCAATTTGGAAGGCGTCAAAGCCATCGTCCTAAACTTCCCCAAGTTCACCGACGGCCGCGCCTTCACACAAGCCGTGATGCTGCGCAAACGCGCTGGATTCACAGGCGAAATCCGCGCGACTGGCGATGTGCTGGTTGACCAATTGCAGCAAATGGCACGCAGTGGTTTTGACGTGGCCGAGCTGCGCGCAGACCAAGATTTGGCTGCTGGTCAGCGCCAATTAGATCGTTACGCCGAGTTTTACCAAGCTGACGTCGTTCAAAAAGCCCCTCACTTCGCGAAAGAAACCGCATGAGCGCCATCGAACTTAACGCACGAGCTTCAGCGACTTTTGCTGAAAAACTAGCCGAAACAGAAGCTTTGTTGCGCCAAGCCGCAGAAACCCACGCTGGCAAGATCACCCAAGCCAACAGCCTGGGCGCTGAAGACGTGGTGATCGCGCACTTGGTGAAAGCTTTGAAAGTCGACATTCCCGCTTTCGTGCTGGAAACGGGTCGCTTGAACCCTGAAACGCTGACCTTGATGGACAAGATGAAGGCCGAGCTGGGCGACAAGTTCACGATTTTTACGCCCAACAACGAAGCCGTCATCCAGTTCGTCGCCAAAGAAGGCCTGGACCCGATGTACAGAAGCATTGAGTTGCGCAAAGCTTGTTGCAATATCCGCAAGATGGAGCCTTTAGACCGTGCTTTGAGTGGGAAAACGGCTTGGGTGACGGGTTTACGCCGTGAACAATCGGGCGCACGCGCCGAGGTGCCGCTGTTGGACGAGGCTGATTTGGCCACCAAAGACCGCGTCAAATTCAACCCGCTGGCGAACTGGACTTGGGGCGATGTGTGGCATTACATACAATTGCACCAAGTCGCCTACAACCCGCTGCACGACCAGTTTTTCCCCAGCATAGGCTGTGCGCCTTGTACCCGCGCCATCAGCTTGGGCGAGGATTTTCGCGCTGGGCGCTGGTGGTGGGAGGATGAAGCGGCGAAGGAATGTGGGCTGCATGTGACTGCCTAAATTCCCCTTCATTTGAAGGGGTGGCGCGTAGCGACGGGGTAGCTCTCCGCCTGCAATTAAATCTCCCCTAACCCCTCTTTTTCAAAGAGGGGGATAAGAAAAGATAGAGAAATAGAAACGAAATTTATGAACGCTAGAACTGAAGAATTATCGAACAAGCAATTGACGGATTTGCACCTCACCAACGTGCATCTGAGCAACGCGCATCTGGACGCGCTGGAAGAGGAAACCATCTTCATCTTGCGCGAAGTGGCCGCCACCTTTGAGCGCCCGACCCTGCTGTTTTCGGGCGGCAAAGACTCGCTGGTGCTGCTGAAATGTGCTGAAAAGGCGTTTTTGGGTGACAACGGCAATGCCCCTGGCGCAGCCAGAACCAAGCGCTCCGGCAAGATTCCGTACCCGCTGTTGATGATAGACACCGGCCACAACTTCCATGAAGTGACCGACTTCCGCGATTTTCGTGCGGCCGAGCTGGGTGCAGAGTTGATTGTGCGCAGCGTGGAAGACTCCATGAAACGCGGCACGGTACGTTTGGCACATCCTGGCGAATCTCGCAATGTGCACCAGTCTGTGACACTTTTAGAGTCGATTGACGAATTCCGCTTTGACGCCCTGATCGGCGGCGCACGGCGTGACGAAGAAAAAGCACGTGCCAAAGAGCGCATTTTCAGCCACCGCGACAGCTTTGGCCAATGGCAGCCCAAGGCGCAGCGGCCTGAATTGTGGAACCTGTTCAACACCAAACTGCAGCCGGGCGAGCATTTCCGCGTCTTCCCGATCAGCAACTGGACCGAGCTGGACGTCTGGCAATACATCGAGATTACACCCATCAGCGCGAAGTGGTGGAGCGCAAAGGTTTGTTGGTCCCTGTGACCGAGCTGACGCCGCTCAAAGCCGGTGAAACATCCGAGCTGCGCGATGTGCGCTTCCGCACCGTGGGCGACATCACCTGCACTTGCCCGGTCGAGAGCTTGGCCGCCAATGCCGCCGATGTGGTGATTGAAACCCTGGCGGCAGACATGAGCGAGCGCGGGGCGACGCGGATGGATGACAAAACGTCTGAGGCGTCTATGGAAAAGCGTAAGAAGGATGGCTATTTTTAGAACACCCCCCGGCTTGCCCACTGCGTGTGGCCGCTTTCCCCCTTGCAGGGGGCGACACCAGCAGCCCGGCAAAGCCGGTTCTGCGGTGTCTCTGGAATGAAGGCACGTCACTCGCAAAGAATTTAGGAAAACAAAAACATGACTACAGCTACACTTTCACCCCAAAGCATTCAATCCGCACAACATGACACCGAGGGTGCACTCAAATTCATCACCTGCGGTAGCGTGGATGATGGCAAAAGCACCCTCATCGGCCGCTTGCTGGTTGACACCAAAGCCGTACTGCAAGACCACCTAGCCGGCGTTCAACGCTCGGGCGAGACGGATTTGGCGCTGCTGACCGACGGACTGTCGGCCGAGCGCGAGCAAGGCATCACCATCGACGTGGCGTACCGCTATTTCGCCACGGAGAACCGCAAATTCATCATCGGTGACGCGCCAGGCCACGAGCAGTACACCCGCAACATGGTGACGGCCGCTTCCAGCGCCGATGCAGCCGTCGTTTTGGTCGATGCCAGCAAGCTGGATTGGCAAAACCCTGAGCTTGAATTGCTGCCACAGACTCGCCGCCACAGCCTCTTGGCACATTTGCTGCGCGTGCGTTCCATCGTTTTCACGGTCAACAAGCTGGATGCGGTTGAGAACGCGGAACTGGCTTTTGCCAATATCAGTGCAGCACTTTCCAAATTTGCCACCGCTGCCAACATCACTGTCGCCGCCATCGTGCCAATTTCCGCCCTCAAAGGCTGGAACGTGGTGGACTCAAAAGCTGGCTGGGCAGCTTATAACGGCCCAAGTTTGCTACAGATTTTGGAGTCTTTGCCGACAACTGCGGCTGAAACTGAGCAGCCGTTTGCGTTTCCCGTGCAATGGGTCGAGAAGTTCTCGTCCAGCGCCGACACCTCTCAAGGCCGCCGCGTGTTCTGGGGCCGTGTCGCCACTGGCAGCGTGAGCGTCGGTCAACAAATCACCATTTTGCCGAGTGGTCAAACCGCCACGGTGGCTCAGGTGCTGGATCGCGCCCGCCGCCCTGACAGAGTGGATGCCAGCCAGAGCGCTGGGATCGTTTTAGACCGTGAAGTCGATGTGTCGCGTGGCGACTGGTTGCTGGCGGTGGATACATTTACACCGAGCCGCGAGATCAAGGCAACGATTGCTTGGCTGGACGACGAGCCGTTGATCGCCGGCCGCGCCTACTGGGCATTGCATGGACACCGCTGGGTGAAAGCCAAAATCAAGCGTGTGGTGCACAAGTTGGATATCAATACGCTGGCTGAGCTGGAGGCAACGCAGCTGGACCCGAACGCCATTGGCCACGTTGAAATCAGCCTGCAAGAGCCGATTGCCGCCGTGCCCTACAAGCTGTCGCGCGGGATGGGGTCGCTGGTGTTGGTGGATACCGCTAGCCACAAAACCTCTGGGGCTGTGTTGATATCTTGATGATTCCGTCAGCCAATCTCGTAAAATATGGGGTTGGCATCAAATCGCCCCCTTTTAACTGACACTACTGACACTTCTCCTCTGAGCACACCATGACCCATATCGTTTCTGAATCCTGTATCAAATGCAAATACACCGACTGTGTGGACGTGTGCCCGGTTGACTGCTTCCGCGAAGGCCCAAACATGCTGGTCATCGACCCAGATGAATGCATCGATTGCGCTGTTTGCATCCCTGAATGCCCGGTCAACGCGATCTACGCGGAAGAGGACGTGCCAGCAGACCAACTCGCTTTCATCAAGTTGAACGTTGAGCTGGCGCGTGCTGAAGGCTGGAAGAGTATCACCAAGCGTAAACCAGCGCTGCCAGACGCTGATGACTGGAAAGATGTGAAGAGCAAGATTGGTATGTTGGTTCGTTGAATTTAAGCCTATATGTCCACGCCAGCTATTGAAGTTGACGCGCTGGTTATAGGTGGCGGACCTGTGGGTCTGTTTCAAATATTCGAGCTTGGTTTGCTAGGAATGACTGCGCATTTGGTAGATGCGCTGCCACATGCAGGCGGTCAGTGCATTGAGCTGTATCCCGACAAACCTATTTATGGCATTCCTGCAGTGCTTGAAACGACAGGGCGGCGTTTGATTGACACGCTGCTCAAGCAAGTGCAGCCGTTCAAACCGCAATTTCATTTGTCGCAGCAGGTGGATACCATCGAAATGCAGGCTGATGGTCGCTTTCTTGTTAGAACGTCAAAAAATACCACGTTCATGGTCAAAGTTGTTGTCGTTGCGGCAGGCTTGGGCGCGTTTGTAGCTAAGAAAGTGACTCTCTCTAGCTTGGTTCCTTACATGGATACCCAGCTTTTTTACCATTTGAACCCCAATGCCAATTTTGCGGGCGATGATGTGGTTGTTTTGGGTGGCGAAGATGTCGCTTTGCGCACCGCCATCAGCTTGGCTAGCAATGTTAAATCACCGCCCAAAAGCGTAACTTTGCTACACAGACGTGACATTTTTACGCAAGATCATGCTGTAAAAAATGAAGATGTCGCAACAATTCAACAGCTTGTGGCTGCCGGAAAATTGCGCATACGTATTGGGCAAGTGGTTGACATCATGGATGAAGTGATCGACGACAGCAATCGCCATCTCACGCACCTGCAAGTTTCAGATATTGAAGGACATATTGAGCTGTTGCCAGTCGATATTTTGCTGGTCTACTTGGGCATTTCACCCAAGCTTGGTCCTGTCAGCAATTGGGGTTTAGACATAGAGCGGCATCAAATCAAAGTCAACCCAGCCACAAGTGAAACCAGCCAAACAGGCATTTTCGCAGTGGGTGACATTAGCACTTATCCTGGCAAAAAGAAACTGATTCATTGCGGTTTTCACGAGTGCACAATGACCGCTTTTGCGGCGGCGGCCATCGTTTTTCCAGATACCCCACCTCTGCTGCAGTACACAACAACCAGTACTTTGATGCACAAACGCCTTGGCGTTGAGCATGGGGTCAAGGCTTAACTCAGAATCTCCCAAAGCATTCAGCCTTCGCACCGGCACCGTGCATTCGGCGATAAATCACTCCAAACTGATACGTTGTGGCACAAATTAGGGAAAACCATGCCCTAATGATGCAAGAAAGTACATACATTGGTCTTGGGTGTATCAAAGCTATCCACCTGTTTCCATAAGATAGCTTCCTATCGGTAGACAACCGTCATCGATATAGAACTCTTAACTTAAACCAGGAGATAGACTCATGAAATTGAAAGCTTCCCTAGCCATTGCTTTTGGCTTGATGGCCGGTACAGCAATGGCTGCTACTGAAATCGTCGTGGCAACCGTGAACAACGGTCACATGATCGAGATGCAAAAACAAACCAAACACTTTGAAGCCGCGAATCCGGACATCAAAGTTAAATGGGTCACTTTAGAAGAAGGTGCTTTGCGTGCTCGTGTCACAACTGACATCGCCACCAAAGGCGGTCAATTCGACGTGATGACCATCGGTATGTACGAAACACCGATTTGGGGTAAAAAAGGCTGGTTGAAAGAGCTGAAGACAGACGCAAAATATGACGCAGATGACATCTTGCCAGCCATGCGCAACGGTTTGTCAGTTGACGGCAAAATGTATGCAGCACCGTTCTACGGCGAAAGCTCTATGCTGATGTATCGTAAAGACTTGGCTGACAAGGCTGGCGTGACTGTTCCTAGCAACCCAACTTGGGCACAAGTCAAGGACTTGGCAGCTAAGATTCACGATCCAAAAGCTGGCGTTTACGGTATCTGCTTGCGCGGCAAACCAGGCTGGGGCGACAACATGGCTTTCTTGACCACCTTGGTGAACACATCTGGTGGCCAATGGTTCGACATGAACTGGAAACCACAGTTGGAATCAAAGCCATGGAAAGACGCGATCACGTTCTACGTTGATTTGTTGACCAAATACGGCCCACCAGGCTCTGCTAACAACAGCTTCAACGAAATTTTGGCTTTGTACAACGAAGGCAAATGCGGTATGTGGATTGACGCGACCATCGCTGCATCTTTCATCACAGATCCAAAGCAATCTAAAGTGGCTGACAAAGTGGCTTTCGCACAAGCACCAACTATGGTGACACCAAAAGGTGCTAACTGGTTGTGGGCATGGGCTTTGGCAGTACCAGCTGGTACAAAAAATGCTGCTGCTGCGCAAAAGTTCATTGAGTGGTCTACTTCTAAAGAGTACATCAACTTGATCGGCAAAGAAGTGGGTTGGGGCAATGTGCCAACAGGTACTCGTAAGAGCACTTACACCAACGAAAACTTCTTGAAAGCTGCTAAATTTGCAGCTGCTGAGAAGGCCGCTATCGACAGTGCTAACCCGAACGACAGCACATTACCAAAGAGCCCGTACGTCGGCGTGCAGTTTGCTGCCATTCCTGAGTTCCAAGCCATTGGTATCGCAGTGGGTCAGCAAATGAGCGCAGCATTGGCTGGCAAAACGACAATTGACAAGGCTCTAAAAGCTTCTCAAGTGGCTGCTGATCGTGAAATGAAGAAAGCCAAGTACTATAAATAATATAGCTGCTTAGGCAATAAATACGCCAGCTATAGACAATATAGCTGGTGTATTTATTAATATGTATTTCGTTAGTTAAGCGGCTAGTTCGTCGTTTAATTAATTAGCAAGTTAGTTAGTTAAGTTGATAGTTTGAGTTTTTAGCTAAATTTATTCACTAACGCACCTCGTCAATTGCATGCGAAGTGCGTCAGGCGAATAATTTATTCACCCTTGTCGGGCACAGCACCATGAATCGTTTCTTACCCCGCCTTTTGATGGCTCCAGCCATAACCACGCTTTTTTTGTGGATGATCGTGCCGCTGGTGATGACCATCTATTTCTCACTTATACGCTACAACCTGATGCAGCCAGAGGCTACTGGGTTTATCGGTCTTGAAAACTTCGAATACTTCGTCACCGACCCATCTTTCGGTGAAGCCGTAAAGAACACCCTGCTGTTACTTGGCAGCGTGATTCTCATCACTGTCATTGGTGGTATCGGCTTGGCTTTGTTGATTGATGATCCATTTCCAGGCCGTGGCCTAGTTAGGATTTTATTAATTTCTCCATTTTTCGTCATGCCCACCGTCAATGCCTTGCTGTGGAAGCACATGATGATGAACCCTATTTATGGCGTGCTGGCGCAGGTTTGGCAGTTTTTTGGTGCTACACCGGTTGACTGGTTGACCGACTTCCCCTTGTTCAGCGTGATCATCATGGTGTCATGGCAATGGCTGCCTTTTGCAACATTGATTTTCATCACCGCTCTGCAATCCATGAGCCGCGAACAGCTAGAAGCTTCGCGTATGGACGGCGCGACTTATTTGCAGCAGTTGCGCTATTTGTACATCCCGCATCTAGGACGCTCTATCGCGGTGGTAGTCATGATTGAAATGATTTTCTTACTAAGTGTATTCGCTGAAATCTACACAACCACAGGTGGTGGGCCAGGCGATGCCAGCACCAACGTGGCGTTCTTGATTTTCAAACATGCTTTACTGAGTTTTGATGCAGGTGTGGCCTCTGCTGGTGCGTTGTTTGCAGTGGTTCTCGCCAATATTGCCGCGATATTCTTGATCCGCATGGTCGGTAAAAACTTGGATAAGTAAATTATTAAGTTAATTAATAAATAAAAAAACCATGACATCTTCCCCTAAATCTTCTATGACGGCCATGCTCGCATTGCGAACATTCGTGGCTTGGTTTTTCACCTTACTGCTGTTTTTCCCATTGGGTTGGCTGGCATTGATGGCGTTTAAAACTGAGCTGCAAGCTATTTCTGTACCACCGCTGTTTGTATTCACGCCCACTATGGAGAACTTCCATGAGGTGCAAGAGCGAAGCGACTACTTGAGCTACGCTTGGAACTCGGTCATTACCAGCGTGGCATCGACCATCCTAGGCTTGGCTCTGGCAACACCAGCGGCATATTCGATGGCATTTTTCAAAAGCAAGCGCACCAAAGACATTTTGATGTGGATGCTGTCTACCAAAATGATGCCGGCAGTTGGGGCGCTTGTTCCAATCTATGTCATGGCGCAATGGTCTGGTCTGCTAGATTCACGCACTGCCTTGATCATTGTTTTCACCATGAGCAACTTGCCGATTATGGTGTGGATGATGTACTCGAATTTCAAAGACATTCCGTCTGAAATTTTGGAAGCATCACGCATGGATGGCGCAACTTTGTACCAAGAATTTCGCCATGTACTGATGCCGTTAGCCATGGGCGGATTGGCTTCTACGGGTTTGCTGTGTTTGGTTTTGAGCTGGAACGAAGCATTTTGGGCGCTGAACTTGAGCGCAGCCAAATCGGGTACCTTAGCGACGTTGATTGCCTCCTACTCTAGCCCAGAAGGCTTATTTTGGGCAAAGTTGTCAGCGGCTTCATTGATGGCGATTGCCCCCATCGTGGTCTTCGGCTGGTTCAGTCAAAAGCAATTGATCCAAGGTTTGACCTTTGGCGCTGTGAAGTAATTCAAATCGAATTTCATACATTAGTAAATATAGATAAATAGAAGGTTTATATGTCTTATCTGCAACTAAAAAACGTCGAAAAGTTCTTTGGTGAACACCGCGCCATCAAGGGCATAGACTTGTCCATCAACCCCGGCGAATTCGTCGTTTTTGTTGGGCCGTCCGGTTGTGGAAAATCAACCTTGCTGCGATTGATTGCTGGTTTAGAGCAAATCGATGGCGGCACTCTGGAGCTTGAAGGTCGTGACATTACCAACTTGCCTTCTAGCCAGCGCGATTTGGCCATGGTGTTTCAAAGCTACGCTTTGTATCCACACATGAGTGTCTTCGAAAACATGAGCTTTGCGTTGAAATTGGCCAAGGCAGACCCTGCCATCATTCAAGAAAAAGTCAGCAAAGCGGCGAAGATTTTGAATTTGACCGATTACTTGCACAGAACGCCTAAAGAACTCTCTGGCGGCCAGCGTCAACGCGTTGCTATTGGTCGCGCGATTGTGCGAGCACCCAAGGTATTTTTGTTTGACGAGCCTTTGTCTAACTTAGACGCTGCGCTGCGTGGTCAAACACGTATTGAAATCGCAAAATTGCACCGTGATTTGGGTGCAACCACCATTTATGTAACGCATGACCAAGTTGAGGCAATGACGTTAGCAGACCGCGTGGTGGTGCTACGCGACGGCATGATTGAGCAAGTCGGTACCCCGCTTGAGCTGTATGACAAGCCGGCCAACCAGTTTGTTGCGCAATTTATTGGTACGCCACAAATGAACATTGTGTCTGTTGCTGACTTAGCGCAAGTTGGCAATATTCCTGGCATCAACGCACCTGCTGATGGCTTTGTCGGCTTACGTCCAGAAAACGTCATCTTAACGAGTGCTGGCCAAGGCCAATTTCAAGCCAAAGTTGAACTGGTAGAAGCCCTGGGTGCTGAAACTTTGATTTATGTGACAACAGCGCGCGGCACACAATTAGTAGCGCGGCAAAACACACGTACCAATCTGAGCGTTGGTTCTGACATCGGTGTCAGTATTGATGCTGATACTGCACATTTTTTCGATGCTAAAGGCCGAGTAATGGCGGCAGCTAAAGCCCTATGACAATTAAAGCAGAACAACCATTTGTGATGCTGCATCTTGGTGTAGGTTCGTTTCACCGAGCTCACCAAGCTTTGTACATTCATAAGCTACAAGCGTCTGGTGACCTTAGCTGGCAGTTGGCTGGCGGAAATATTCGCGCCGATATGGCCGACACGATGTCTGCATTAGCCAAGCAAAATGGCGAATACACCTTAGAAACCATCACACCAGCGGGCGTACACGACTTCACACGGGTGAAATCCATAAGCCAAGTTATTCCTTTCGAGCCTAAGCTAACAGCGCTGATTGCAGTAGCAGCTAAACCTACAACGCGCATTATTTCGTTTACGGTAACTGAGGCTGGCTATTATCTCGACGCGAATAACGTACTTGACACATCAATTGCTGATTTATCAGCAGATGTCGCTATGGCACGCCAACATTTGCCAGGCAGCACCATTTACGGTGCGTTAACTGCTATTTTGCGGCAGCGTATGTTGTCTAACAGTGGGCCAGTTACTTTGCTCAATTGCGACAACTTACGCCACAACGGCGACCGCTCGCGCAGCGGTTTGCTGCAATTCATCACCATGCTCGGCGATGCAGATTTGCTTGCTTGGGTTAATGCCAACACCACCAGCCCCAATGCAATGGTGGACCGTATCACGCCACGTCCAACGGCAGATGTGGCCGAACGCGTTCTGAAAGCTACTGGATGGGCAGATGTAGTGCCTGTGATGGGAGAAAGCTTTATTCAATGGGTAATTGAGGAAAATTTCTGCGCAGGACGCCCTTCTTGGGAAAAAGTTGGCGTTGAAATGGTGGCATCTGTTGCACCATATGAAGAAGCCAAAATTCGTCTGTTGAACGCAGCACATAGCTGCATTGCTTGGGCAGGAACCTTGGTCGGTTATCAATATATCCATGAAGGCACGCACGACGCGGCTATTCGCAAGTTTGCTTTTGACTATTCGACCGATGATGTGATTCCTGTTTTGAATACGCCGCAAAAACCCAGCCCGATTGATCTAGCAGCCTACCGTGATGTTGTGCTTGACCGTTTCGGAAATCCTGCTATTTGCGACACCAACCAGCGCGTTGCGATGGACGGGTACTCAAAGATTCCTGGCTTCATCGCGCCGACTATCCGTGAAAGACTAGGTCGTGGCGAATCTATCGCCAGCGTGACCGTTTTGCCAGCTTTGTTTTTAGCTTATTTACAACGCTGGCACAAAGGTGAAATCTCCTACGAATACCAAGACCAAGCCATGAACGCAGACGCAGCGCACGCCATGTGTGATGCGGCTGACCCCATCGCTGTCTACTGCGCCGATACTGTTTTGTGGGGGGAACTAGCAAACGATCCAAGGCTGGTAGCAGCGATGCGACATGCTTATCAACAAGTTACCCAATTTATAGAAAATCACAAATCATGAGCGAACAAATGAATAGACGTTTACTGAATCGACACGCTGTCTTAACGGGTGCTGGTGGTGGAATCGGTGCTGCCGTGGCGGCAGGCTATCTGCGCGAAGGGGCGTTTTGTAGCGTGGTTGATTTACCAGCTACAGCCTCTGAGGAAGTGCAAGGCTTAGTCGCTCAATACCCAGGCAAAGTTAAATACATATCAGCCAATGTAACCAACTCAGCTGATATCGATCGCTTGGTGCAAGAAGCCAGTGATGCATTTGGCCCTATCCATGTGCTTTACAACAATGCGGCTATTTTCGACATGGCACCCTTGCTAGAGAGCGACGAGGCCATGTACGACAAAATGTTTGCGGTGAATGTGAAAGGTGCCTTCTTTGTCATGCAAAAAGTGCTAGCGCACATGGTAGCTAACAAGACGCGCGGCTCGGTTGTCAACATGGCATCGCAGGCCGGCAGACGTGGTGAGGCTTTGGTATCACACTACTGCGCAACCAAGGCGGCCATTATCAGCTACACGCAAAGTGCTGCTTTGGCGATGGCACCCCACCACATTCGTGTTAACGGCATTGCGCCAGGGGTGATTGCTACGCCGATGTGGAAACACGTTGACGCCTTGTTTGCAAAATACGAAAACCTACCTTTGGGTGAAAAGAAGAAGCAAGTTGGCCTCGCGGTGCCTTTGGGTTATATGGGTGATCCGACCGATATTTGTGGCGCTGCGATTTTCTTGGCCAGCGACGAGGCTTCTTACATAACCGCGCAAACACTGAATGTAGATGGTGGCAATGTGATGAGCTAAGGCTTATGATACGTCTAGATCGCACGATGCAATGACAACACTATCAAGCACGCCTACACCCTCTAAATCAGCGCGCCATAAAACCCGGCAGCCTGAATTAGAGGCGGATTACAACCGCAGTACGGCGCTGGGTTACGAGCCAACAGATGAAGTTGGCTTTATTCGATGCCTAGACCATGGCTACCCTACCCCGCTGGCGCGTTGGCATTGCCATGAAGAGTATGAGTTGCACATGATCACAGCAACTTCAGGAAAAGCTTTTGTGGGCGATTGGATTGGTCCGTTTGAACCTGGCCATGTTGTTTTATGTGGCCCTAAATTACCGCATAACTGGATTTCGCTAGACATCCCCCCTGAGGGTGTAGAGCACCGAGATTTGGTGATTCAATTTCAGCATGCCCCGATTGAGCAAGCGAGCCAAACCATTCCAGAATTTGCTGAATTGTTGCCGCTTTTAGAGAGAGCACGTCACGGTATTGAATTTTTTGGTCTTTCTCAAACCGGACAAACCCATTGGCAGCATGTCAAAGAGTCAAAAGGTGCGCGTCGCTTGGCAGCCTTTCTTGAGCTAATGACTGATTTAGCACGCTGCACCGACTACCGCATGTTGTCTAACATTCAAATGCAAGGCCTGGATAACCCAGCCGAGTTGGATCAAATCAATGTTGTGGTCAATCGAATCACTGAAAATATTGCCCTGCCGCTGACTGCCGCACAAATGGCAGATGTCATAGGCATGAGTGAAACTCGGTTTTCGCGTTTCTTCAAACGCTCAACCGGCCATACATTCACAGACTTTGTAAACCAAGTACGTATCCATCGTGCGTGCCAGCTGCTGATGAGCTCTGACCGTTACGTGACCAACATTTGCTACGACGTTGGTTTTAACAATGTCGCTAATTTCAACCGACGCTTTCTGGAACTCAAAGGCACCACACCCACCGAGTTTCGAAAACAGGCTGAAAATCGTTTTGGCGGCGCAGCTAGGTAGCCCATCCGCTAAACTAGGGCAATGAATAATTTGCCTTCAAATTTGCCCCTATCTGGTTTACGTGTCGTTGAATTCACCCACATGGTGATGGGTCCTACCTGCGGCATGGTTTTGGCAGATATGGGCGCTGAGGTTATCAAAGTAGAGCCGATAGAAGGTGACCGCACACGCCACTTGTTGGGTGCTGGCGCTGGCTTCTTCCCTATGTTTAACCGCAACAAAAAAAGCATCTCCATTGACCTGCAAAAACCTGAAGGCGCAGCTATAGCGAGAAAACTCGCGAACTCAGCCGATGTTGTCTTGGAAAACTTCAAGCCAGGCACCATGACCAAATATGGCTTGGATTACGCAAGCTTGTCAGCAACCAACCCTAAACTCATCTACGTCGCCCACAAAGGCTTTTTGCCCGGCCCCTATGAGCACCGTACTGCGCTAGATGAAGTGGTGCAGATGATGGGCGGCTTAGCCTACATGACAGGGCGACCAGGTGACCCACTGCGCGCTGGTAGCAGCGTGAACGACATCATGGGGGGCATGTTTGGCGCGATTGGCACCTTGGGGGCACTGGTGCAGCGTGGTATCACTGGCCGTGGCCAAGAGGTGCAATCTGCCTTGTTTGAAAATAACGTCTTTTTAGTCGGTCAGCATATGCTGCAATACGCCATCACAGGCAAACCGGCTGCCCCTATGCCAGATCGCATATCGCCTTGGGCGCTGTACGATGTATTTACCGTAAAAGATAATGAGCAAATTTTCCTAGCCACGGTGTCAGATGGGCAATGGCATATTTTTTGCGATGCATTTGGCTTTGCAGACTTAAAAACAGATCCGCAATTAGCGACAAACAATGACCGTGTTCGCATGCGTCCAAGCATGATGCCCGATTTACGTGCGCGGTTAGCAACTTATACAGTTACAGAAATAGCGGCAATTTTTGAGGCTAAAGGTTTGCCGTTCGCGCCTATAACGCGACCAGAAGAGTTGTATGACGATGAGCATTTGATAGCCAGCGGTGGATTGGCAGATATTGTGCTCCCAGACGGCAACCGCGCAGGCGAAACCACCCAAACTACACTCTTCCCCTTCACCATGGCAGGACAACGCCTAGGTATTCGACTCAACCCACCGACAAAAGGTGAACATACAGATGTAGTTTTACAGGATATAGGACTTGCAGCTACAGAAATAGCGTCACTCAGATTACTGGGAGCAATTGCTTGATCCAAAACACACACTTTAGTATTAATAATTTCGTATTATCGCTACATTTTTTATAGCTGGTTAGGCAGTAAATTCAAAGGCTAATGCTGTATTTGCATCTTAAAAATCACTATTAAATAGATAGCAAATTTAAAATCGATTACGTGTGATTATTCACATAAAAAAATCCAAAAATCATCTTAAATTTTTCTTAAATCGAAGAAATACTGCTCTAATAGCTCTCTAAAGCTTATTACAGGCATGTATTCTTCAGACTTAAACAGTACAGCATCTCCCTCTTCACAAAACCATCCCGTTTTGTGGAGGAGCTACCTTGCGTTTTTAGTTCCCATGATCATCAGCAACATGCTGCAAGCGCTTTCGGGAACAGCAAACAACATTTATTTAGGCCAAATGCTAGGCGTAGGGGCGATGGCTTCGGTATCAGCCTTCTTTCCCGTGTTTTTTTTCTTGATTGCTTTCATGATTGGTTTGGGCTCAGGTGCTGCGGTACTGATTGGGCAAGCGTGGGGCGCAAAGGAGCTTGATCGCGTCAAAGCCATCGCCGGTACGACACTGATGGTTGGTTTCTTAGCGGGCTTAACCGTTGCCCTTTTCGGCGGCACATTTACCGAAACCATGCTGCAAGCACTTGGTACACCTTCGGACATATTGCCTGGTGCAACGGCTTATGCACGCGTCATGTTGATAGCAACACCCGCAATCTTTATTTTTTTACTTGTTACATCAATGCTGCGCGGCGTAGGTGACACCAAAACGCCCTTGTTCATTTTGTTGATTTCAACGGTTTTGAGCTTTATCCTAACGCCTGCCTTGATTCGTGGCTGGCTAGGTTTGCCTCAAATGGGCGTCACTAGCGGTGCCTATGCTGCAGGCGTTTCTTTTTTAGTAGCTATGGGTTGGGCAGTTTGGTATTTACTTCGTTCTACAAACTTAAGAAGAGACACGCATTCATCAGCCATGTATGCGCTGGCGCAACCAATGGTTAAACACCCGCTCGCCCCCGATGCTGCGTTTTTGAAACACTTAAGAATAAATCGCGACATACTTGCCAAAGTTTTAAAAATCGGTCTGCCTACTGGCTTGTCTATGATTACCATCTCTTTGGCGGAGATAGCTGTCTTGTTTTTGGTAAACCGCTATGGCTCACAAGCAACGGCTGCTTATGGCGCAGTCAACCAAATTGTGAACTACGTTCAGTTCCCTGCTATTTCAATTGCTATAGCAGCTTCCATCTTAGGCGCACAGGCCATTGGTGCGGGCCGTGGCAACACTTTAGGAAAAATTGCCAAAACTGGCATTATGCTTAATGTAGTGCTTACTGGATCCTTGGTTATCATTGGCTTGCTGTTCTCGCGTAACATTATTGGACTTTTCATTACGGACCCTGCTGTCGTGGAGTTAGCGCAAACACTTCTGCACATCATGCTATGGAGTAGCGTGATCATGGGCATGTCCATGGTGCTGTCGGGTTTGATGCGCGCCAGCGGTGAGGTGGTTATGCCTACAGCCATCACGATGATGTGCATTCTTTGCATTGAAATCCCCACAGCTTGGGCCTTGAGCAACACCTACGGCATCAATGGCATTTGGGCCGCTTATCCCATCACTTTTTCAGCAATGCTCGCTTTACAAACAACGTATTACCGTTTAGTTTGGCGGAAAAAACCTATTAAACGTCTTTAAGACTGTTATCTTTTTGGAATTCAATCAAAAATCGAGCTATAATTTGAGGCTTATTCCTCAATAGCTCAGTTGGTAGAGCGCCGGACTGTTAATCCGTAGGTCCCTGGTTCGAGCCCAGGTTGAGGAGCCAAAAAATATTAATTAAATCAAGCCCTTACAAGAAATTGTCGGGGCTTTTTTTATAAATAATTTCCAAACTTGCAAAGTTAGGACATCGAAATTGGTCGGCAAACCTGCAATCCGTTCGTTCCCTATTCGCACAGAATGCCCGCCGGGCGCCTGCAACTGCGGGCGTGACGAGCTTTTGCAGAGCCCAGATGGCGACCTACGCGTATTACGTTTGACAAGAGAAAATGAAAAGCAGTTATTGCACCGCCTAGAGAGCTTGAGCAGCCACAGTGACTTAAAGCACATGCAAGAGCGTATGCAGCAGCAGCTTGGCATTCAACTGAGCATCAACACCAGTCCAAACGAGGTTCGCAGTCTTCGGGGAATCACCATCTTGGTACACGAACAGCTCGGTTTATGCAAGAAAACACGCCAATCGATTCCAGCAGCGATCAAACGAAGTTTGGAACAGCAGCCAAATATTGCTTACGAGATTTTGGATATCGGCAGTTTGTTTGAAGGAGAATGACCTTAAAAATAAGCCACAACAAGTTTGCATTTGGTTTTAAGATTAACACTGCAACTGGGATCATTTCGTAGTTAGATCACGCAGAATTGCTGTTTGAGCAATGCGTATGCGTTCATCGAGATACGCGCCGTAAAAGTCTGAAGTTGAGCCACCAGTTAGCCGTGGTGCAATTTCTCTACCCTCTTTGCCCAAAAATAACACCGTTGGTGCTACCTTGACACCCCACATACGTATCAATTGATCTTGCGTCATCACATGGCCAAGTGAATCTATCACAGAAGCAAGATGACGAAAGTTCACCTGCACGATAGCAATCGACTGATTATTCATCAGTGGAAGTAGGTAGTTTTCACGTGCGATTTTACAAAAGGGGCAATTATCTAGACTTACAAAAACGAGCAATGGCGAAGCTGTTTTTAACGCTAATGAAATTTCAACATGCAAGGACTTTGCTATCGGAATCTCTTTCAAAGCTGCGGACTTAGCGTCCAATGAAAGCAATCCAGCAATCATTGCATTCAAACGAACAGGAAAGTTTCGGCGATTAAAACGCATTTCAAACATGAAGATGGCTCAAACGAAAAATCATTTTGAAGCATCCAACAGCTGCAAGTACGTGTTGTAGGCATTCATCCTATTTGCAAACTGAAACATTGGAATATTCGCAAATCGATTCCAATTTGTAGCGGCATAAGCTTCATCAAATAAATCTAGATCTTGAACAGCTTTTCCCATCGTTGTTCTAAGATAGGTCAAATAGTCACGTAAAAGCTCGATGTCTGCAATGGCATTTTCAGAAACAGAACCATGCCCAGGAACCGCTACTGCAGCTTTGAAATCCAAGAAAGCATTCAAAGCATCTATCCAGGGGCCTGTATTGGCTGTAGACCCAATAAAGGGTAAGCGACCACGAAACAACAAGTCACCAGTGAATAAAACTTTTTCTTTTGGGAAAAATATAATCAAATCCTCAGGCGTATGTGCGGGACCTACTGGCTTTACTACCAAATCAAGTCCAGCAAGATTCAAAGTTGTTTGATTTGATAGCCAAACATTAGCTTCAACTAAGTTTGTATTTTCATCCACCCAAGGCGCAAGCTCTGCACGCGATACAGACAATCTTTGCTTAGCAGTTTCAGAATTTAAATACTCTTTGGCAGCAGGATGTGCAATAATTTTTGCACCAATTTTCTGAAAAGCATGAAGACCATAAATATGATCAGCATGGTAGTGCGTAACTATCACTGCTTTAATTTTTTTTTGGCTGACTTTGCCGATTGCAGTGATCAACGATTCAGCCAACGC
>JBEGUP010000010.1:0-15995 GCA_041178825.1 Pseudomonadota bacterium
TGGGTGCCGTGTAGGCCGTTAACTTCAATTTGGGCAATGCTGCTGACAGCAAAGTAGGTGTGCAGTGCTTCGGTGATGGCAATGTCTGCAGCGCCAAGGTTGCGGGTAATCAGAGCAATTTTGAGGGTTTTGCCCACGTTGATAAGCATGTCCAGCTGGGTCATATTCAGCGATGCAAGCGACCACATGGTTTGCATCGCCTGAGTGAGGGGCATGGTCAGGCTGATTTCGGTGGAGCCGTCGTCCAAACTGCGGCTGCCTTTGACTTGCCAGGGCTGGGTACGGGCAAAGCCGTGGGCTGGCAATTTGTCGTCAGAGGCATGCGCGCCAAACCATGGCCAGCAAACGGGTATGCCACCACGTATGGATTTACCCAAGGCAAACTGTGCATCTGCGGACATCCAAATCACGGGCTCGGATGTGGAGGTGGGTTGCCAACTCAGCACTTGGCCGCCTTGCAGGCAAATGCGGGCTGTGGCGTGGGGGTTGGTGATGTCGGCGCTGATGAGGCCACCATCTTGAGCAGCTTCCGTCTCGACAAACCGCAGTTTGAAGGGGATGGCGTAGCGGTCGTTGAGGTCTTTAAGCGTTGCTTGAAAGTTGTCTTGTTTTGTATTTATGGCATCCATGAGTGCATGGATTGTGCCACTTATTTCAAGAGTAATTTCAAGTCTGACGCTAATGCGTCAGCGCCGCTGCCGTAGCGGGTGTAGAGGCGCACATTGCCCTTGGTGTCGTAGACAAAGCTGCCGGCCGAGTGGTCCATGCTGTAGCTGGTGTCGGTCTTACCGGGGATTTTTTTGTAATAGGTTTTGAAGTCTTTGGCAACGGCGACCAGCTGCTCTGGCGTGGTGCGCATGGCGAGAAACGTGGGGTCAAAGTTGCCCATGTAGGCTTTGAGTACCGGCAAGGTGTCGCGCTCGGGGTCGATGGTGATGAACAGGCCTTGTATTTTGTCGCCATCGCCTTTGTTATTTTTTTCGAGGATTTTTTTAGCTTCTGCCAGCTCTGCCATAGAGGTGGGGCAAACGTCGGGGCATTGGGTAAAGCCGAAGAACAAAACGACAACTTTGCCAGCGAAGTCTTTGACGCTGCGGGCTTGGCCATTGTGGTCAACCATGGTGCCGCCAGCGGTGAAGTCTTTGGCGTAGTCTGCACCAGTGATATCTACTGATTTGAATGCTATTTTTTGCTCTGTACAAGAAGTTAATAAGACTGCAGCCGGCGTAATTATTGCCAGAGCAGTTATTGATTTAATAGCATTTTGGAGCAAAGAACGTTTGTTCATAGAAGGTTTCAAGGTTCTTTTCCGTTTAAAAAAGGTAATGATCAATCAACAAAGCAGCAAAAAGTGCACTAAGGTGAATCAAAGAAAAGCGGAAGGTTTTGCGCGCTAACTCATCAGAATAATTGCGCCACAAGGCGAAGGCGTAGCCTGTGAAACCGATGCTCAAAACAACGGCTGTGGCCAAATATAGCCACGAGCTCATGCCAAACACAAAGGGCATCAAACACGCTGGGAACAGCACCAAGGTGTACAAAAACACCTGCAAGCGGGTGAACTCGTTACCGTGGGTGACGGGCAACATGGGCAGGCCAGACTTGCGGTAGTCTTCGACACGGTACAAGGCCAGCGCCCAAAAGTGCGGTGGTGTCCACAGGAAGATGATCAAAAACAAAATCAAAGCTTCAGGACCAACGCTATTCGTCATCGCTGCCCAACCGAGCACGGGCGGCATCGCACCTGATGCACCGCCGATAACGATGTTTTGCGGGGTGAGTGGCTTCAAAATCACGGTGTAGATGACGGCATAGCCAATGAAGGTGGCGAATGTGAGCCACATGGTCAGCGGGTTGACCCAAACATACAAAATCGCTGAACCGATGGCACAGAGCACAGCTGAGAAAATAAGGGTTTGCGTGTCGCTCAACTCGCCTTTGGCCGTAGGCCGCCAAGCTGTGCGTTTCATTTTGGCGTCAATGCCTTTTTCAACGATGCAGTTGAACGCGGCAGCCGCGCCAGCAACCAGCCATATACCTAGGCAGGCGAGCAACCCGACTTTGAGTTCAGCGGTTGATGGCATGCTTGGCACGGCCAAAACCATGCCAATCAAAGCGCAAAAAACGATGAGCTGCACCACGCGCGGCTTGGTGAGGGCATAAAACTGTTGAAAAATTGTCATGGCTGGATTGTAGGCTTAGGACTGTAGCTATTGACGGTGCTGCAGTTTGAAACTTAGTGGCTTTTTGAGAGCTGTTTGCGTGCTGCCAGAACTGCCTATGCTGGTTTCATGGCTTTTGCACAACATCCATGTCAACGCCATCACCAAGCCGGCTGCCCCCGCCGTGTGCGCCAGTGCGGCAAAAAGTGGCCAGCCCATCACGGCATTGGTCACACCAGTGAAAAACTGCCATAGTGCGAGCCAGATAAGCCAATTTGAATACCGTTTAAAGTTGGGCATGTTGTGGCTTACGGCAGCTTTAGATAACAGCCAAGCACTGTAACCCAGCGCCATAAACACCACATAAGCCGACAAGCGATGCGTGTAGTGGATGGCAGTGAGCGCTGAAAACGGCATGTTTTCACCCAAGGAAGTGAGTCCTAACTCTCGCCACAGGCTAAAGCCATTGGCGAAATCCATATCAGGCCACCAGCTTTTTTGGCAGACTGGGAAAGTGTCGCAAGCCAGCACAGCGTAATTGGTACTGACCCAGCCACCCAGCGCGATTTGCAGCCAAACGAGAGCGAAAGTGACAATGAGCGTAGTTTGCAAATGCTTGGGAACGGTTGCAGTATGAGCAGTAGAGCTCATTCGTGTTGTTACCAAAGCGTAGTGCTTGGCTTGGCGAGTCAACAAAGCCAACAACAGCAAAGCACCTAACAAATGCAGGGTGACGATGGCGGGAAAGAGCTTCAAAGTCACAGTGAGTGCGCCAAACGCACCCACCACGCAAACCCATACCAAGCTGGCAGTGGGCCACCAAGGGCTGATTTGCAAACTTGTGTTGAGTTGGTATTGCGACAGTTGATGCACCTTCTCCTTTGCCTGCTTGCGTGCAGTGAATCTCGTCCACCAGCTGTGCAAAGTCAAAGTCAAAATCAGCACCCCTACGCTGGTGGCGAGGTAACGGTGCAGCATTTCTATCCACGCTTTGGTGGTGGTGACCGCGCCTGTGGGTATGGCTGCTTGGGCGGCATCCACGTGCACTTTGGCACCAAACGGTGTGGCGCTGCCGTAGCAGCCTGGCCAGTCAGGGCAGCCCAAACCAGAATCAGTCAGCCGCGTGAACGCACCGAAAATAACCAAATCAAAGGTTAGAAACAGCGTGAATGCTGTTAAAGCTTGCAGTCGTTTGATGCGCTGCCCTTGACTTTCTCTTTGGTTATGGGCGCTTTTGTGCTGCAGCCACCACCAAGCCAGCGGTCCGCAGGCTACTGTGAGCCCGAGTAACATCACCTTTAAGAGGGGCGTGAGGTTGACTAAAGAGGTCGTTTCCATGCGTGTCTGTGCTTCAACTGTTCGGACGATTTAACGACCAGCTTGGTCCCAAGATGCCGATGCGCGCATGACGCGGTCAATATCACTTTTGGCTTTCTTCGCAGCTGCGGCATCTAAACCGGGCGGGAAGCGCATCATCCAGTTGCCCATGGGGTCTACAAGATACAAATGGTCAGCGAGTTGTTGACCAGCTGCGGGTTGCATCCACGTGCTAATTTGTTCTGCAGGTAAACGTAAAACGGTTGCGCCTTTGAGTGCTGGCAGCAACACATCGGGAACAAGTGCAGCATCTGATACCAGCCAAACCCAGTCAAGCCTGTCTTTTTCTTTACCCAAGGTTTCGCGCATCTGGCGCTGCAAATACAAATGCTTTTGGCAAGTTGCATCGCATGCGCCGCCTGCTACGCTGACCAGCAGCCATTGCCCTCTCAGCGTTTGCAGGTTAACGCTAGCACCGCTCAATGGTGTAGCGCTGAGGTTTGGAACGACTCTTTGTGGATCAATCAACTCACCAAAATTACGTCTGCCTTCTGGCCGAATAAAGTAGTAGGTGACGTAAGACGCTATCACGGGTGAGGCGCAAAGTAACAAGACCAACAGCATTTTCCAACGACCCGTTTTAGTACGCTCTGCCGTGGCGGCGTTGCTAGATGCTGAATCGCTTTGTGGCATGCTGTGTACAGTCATCTCTAGCGGATGCGGTGATTGTTTGCTTTCGTTATTCATAGTGCTTGTTGTTAGTTTTATGCTTTGATTTTAGGACAGGGCGGATCAATTGAAACCATGCATAAAGGGCAGCAATGAGTGCGCTCAACGCCCACCACTGAACCATGTAACCGTAGTTTTTTTCAGAACCGTAGTTAGGTTGTGCCCAACGGCGCAGCAGTTTATCCTGCGTGACATTTGCCTTTTCATTTGTAACAGCCATATCCAGCTGAAGTAATGAATACGGCAACAATTCAAGCTGGAGTTCTTTAGCCAAAGCTTCAATCTCAATATTTTGCCGTAAAGCGCCACGCTCAGCGCCCTTGAATTCAAATAGCTTAGAGGGTGACAGGGCAATACGACCCCTTATCGTCACCTCTGCAGCATCGGTCACAACTTCAGGCAGGGCATTGCGGTCTAAAAAATTCCTTGGCAACCAACCTCGTTGCACCAAGATGGTTTGTTTTCTTAATGTCGTAGGCTCAATGAATTCAAACGGCGTGAGAACAAACAAGCCGGGTTTGTTGTTCATTTGCCGATTGTCTAAAAATAGGGTGCACTGCGGCAACCAACGCCCCGTCAGAGTGACGGTTCGATGCAAAACTGTTGCAGCCTGACCAGATAACAACGATGACGCATTTAAGACCGGAAGTGCAGCTTGCGCCTGTATAGAAGCCTGTAGCGCCAGCTTTTCTTGGGCTCGGCCAAGCTGCCAAAAGCCTAGCTTTAAGGTCACAGCTGCTGCAAGGATGGCAGCAATGGTGATTACCCAGAAGCGACTGTTGAAGGCCTTCAAACTCACGCGATAATCTCACTCATGACATATATTGCAATTTTTGGATTTTTAGCTATTTTGGGCAGCCTAGCTGCGGCCATGTACTTCATGCTTAAAGGCGGAGATACAGGCAAACAAGACAGCAAATTAAAAGCAAACAAGATGGCGCGAGCATTGGCGTTTCGCGTTGGGTTTTCAGTGCTGCTATTCATTTGCGTGTTGGTTGCTTGGCACTTAGGTTACATACAGCCTACTGGGATACCAGCTGGGCGTTGATTGTTCCAATTTTGACGATATAAAACACAAAAAAGGCGCTTGAAAGCGCCTTTTTCATTGAAGCAAATCTGCTCTTATTTCTATTTTCTTCTTGTTATTTGCTTTATTACTTGTTGTATTGCTTACATCCAGTAAATGAGGATGTAAAGACCCAACCACACAACGTCCACAAAGTGCCAATACCAAGCAGCACCTTCAAAGCCAAAATGGCGTGTCGGTGTGAAGTGTCCTTTTTGCAAACGCAAAGTGATAAATAACAACATCAACATGCCGACAAATACATGGAATCCGTGAAAACCAGTCAACATGAAAAACGTCGAGCCGTAAATACCCGATGCTAGCGTTAAGTTGAGCTCATGGTAGGCATGGTAGTACTCGTAGCCCTGAACAAACAAAAAGACCACGCCAAGCAATACTGTCATCCACATGAACATGATTGTTTTACTGCGATTACCTGCAACGATTGCATGATGCGCGATAGTTAATGTCACACCAGAAGTCAACAACAACCCCGTATTGATGGTCGGCAACCAAAATGGCCCCATGGTTTGAAAGGGCTCAACAATGCCAGCAGGCGATGCAGTCGCACCCGCCACGGCACTAGGCCAAACTGCTTTGAAGTCAGGCCATAGCAATTGCTGATCTAAGCTGCCTAGCTCAGGTACAGAGTGAGCACGCGCCCACCACAAAGCTGTGAAGAAAGCACCGAAAAACATAACTTCAGAGAAAATGAACCAACTCATGCTCCAGCGAAAGGATAAGTCGATTTTGTGGCCATACTGACCACCTTCGCTTTCAGAAACAGCCTCACTGAACCATTGAAAAAGTACGGTCAACCAAATAACCATCCCAGCCAACAGAGAATATTTACCCCAGTCTGCGCCATTGATCCATTGGCCAGCACCCAAGATCACAAATAGCAATCCAAATGCGGCAAGCACAGGGTGTCGCGAAGGATTTGGAATGAAATAGTGTGGTGTCGAACCTTGTGCGTGTGAACTCATCTGAACTCCTAACTCTCTCTACATTTATAAGAAACCAAAAACAAAAATTTTTACTTAAATCAAAACTTATTTAGAAACCACAAAATTTACAAGACCAATCAACCCACCAATCATAAATATCACCAACACAATGGCAGTGATAACAATGTGAACTGGATTTAGTTTTTGTAAATCTTTTTGATACTCGCTGTTTTTTCGAATACCCAGAAAAGACCAAGAAACCGCCTTCAAAGTATCAAGAAAAGCGTTCATGCGCCCTCCTTAACGTCTTCTTTAGAAACAGATTTCATCGAAGCTACTGGCGCTGCGGGTGTTCTACCACCAACTTCAAAAAACGTATACGACAAGGTAATGGTCGTGACATCTTTCGAAAGTTTTGGGTCAATGACAAAAGCCACAGGCCATTGCTTTTTCTCACCAGCTTCCAGCGTGTATTGTTGAAAGCAAAAACACTCCAACTTGTTGAAATGTGCACCAGCTTGCGAAGGTGCATAGCTAGGTATTGCCTGTGCAGCCATTTTACGATTTTGCACATTTTGGAATTCATACATAACCGTAGCCAGCTCACCCGGATGCACCTGCAACGATCGCATAGCAGGCTTGAAATCCCACGGCCCTCTGGCGTTTGCGTCAAACTCAACAGTTATCAAGCGTGTCTTGTCAACTTGGGTATTGGCAGGTGCTTGAGACGTTGCACCTGCAATATTTTTCTCACCAAGCGCCAAAATATTGATGCCCGTCATTTCGCAGATGGCTTTATACAGGGGCACCAGCGCATAGCCGAACGCAAACATAGCCAACACGATGACGGCTAATTTGCCGACCATATTGGTATTTTCTTGTTTGCGAATCATAAAAGCTTTACAACAGACTAATGGCTCAAAATGTACATTTTCGCCATGAATCCAAGAAAAAATACCACAGCAATGGATGTCAAAATCAACGCCATCTTGCGGTTATTTTTCTTTTGTTCAGATGTAGCCATTTAAATTTCAACCTTTAACAAAGACTGCGCAAATACTGCGGTTAAGCAATGATTTTCGTTGCAGCGGCGTTCAACTTAGGCGGTGTGTCAAAAGTGTGAAATGGCGCTGGAGAGTCAACTTCCCACTCCAAACCTTCAGCACCTTTAACCAAGTTCTCAGAATTTTTGTCTTCCCATGGGTTGCTAGATGCCTTCACGCCCTTGCCCATCATGGCAGGCAGTACGACAAAGAAGAAGAAATAAACTTGAGCCAAACCGAAGGCAAAAGCACCGACTGATGCAATAGCGTTGAAATCAGCAAATTGCATTGGGTAATCGGCATAGCGACGTGGCATACCAGCCAAACCCAAGAAGTGCATTGGGAAAAATGTGATGTTGAATGAAATCAACGACCACCAGAAATGGATTTTTCCACGCGACTCGTTGTACATCACACCCGTCCACTTAGGGCACCAGTAGTAAAAACCAGCAAACATGGCATACAAAGAACCAGCAACCAAGACATAGTGGAAATGCGCAACAACGTAGTAGGTGTCATGAATCTGAATATCGATAGGTGCCATAGCCAAAATCAGACCTGAAAAACCACCGATAGTGAACACAAAAATGAAACCAACCGCAAACAACATAGGCGTCTCAAAAGTCATGGAACCGCGCCACATGGTTGCAATCCAGTTGAAAATTTTCACCGCAGTTGGAACTGCAATCAGCATCGTCGCGTACATGAAGAACAATTGCCCTGTCACTGGCATGCCGACCGTAAACATGTGATGCGCCCAAACAATGAAGCTCAAAATAGCAATGCTTGAAGTTGCGTAAACCATAGAGGCATAGCCAAACAACTTCTTACGTGAGAACGCGGGAACAATGTGGCTGATGATGCCGAAAGCAGGCAAGATCATGATGTAAACCTCTGGATGTCCAAAGAACCAGAAAATGTGCTGATACATCACAGGGTCACCACCACCAGCTGGGTTAAAGAAGCTGGTACCAAAATGGCGATCAGTCAATGTCATGGTGATTGCACCCGCCAAAACAGGCATCACGGCAATCAGCAAATAGGCAGTAATCAGCCAAGTCCAGCAGAACATAGGCATTTTCATCAATGTCATGCCTGGTGCACGCATATTCAGCACGGTCACAATAATGTTGATGGAACCCATAATAGAGCTAGCACCTAGCAAATGCAAAGCAAAAATGCTTGTATCCATCGAAGGACCCATTTGGAGCGTCAAGGGTGCATACAAAGTCCAACCCGTCGCAGGCGCGCCACCTGGAACAAAAAAGGAGCTTACAACCATCAAAGCAGCAGGAATCATCAACCAGAAGCTGAAGTTATTCATACGAGCAAAAGCCATATCTGCTGCACCAATTTGCAAGGGAATCATCCAGTTTGCAAAGCCCACAAAGCCGGGCATGATGGCACCAAACACCATGATAATGCCGTGCATGGTGGTGAGTTGGTTAAACAACTCAGGATTGATCATTTGTAAACCTGGTTGAAATAATTCAGCCCGAATTCCCAAAGCCAAGATGCCACCAATCATGAACATGGTGAAGCTGAACAGCAAATACAAAGTGCCAATGTCTTTGTGGTTGGTCGCAAAAACCCATCGACGCCAGCCAGCCGGCGCGCCGTGGTCATGGTGGTCGCCATGCGAGTCATGCGCATGAGAAGAATGGTCTAGTACTGCACTCATTTTGATACTTTCTCGAAACTAATTTGATTCAAAATTTCTAAACTAATATTATTTACGGGCTGCCAAAACTTCAGCTGGTTGCACCAGTTGACCTGTTTTGTTTGACCATGTATTTTTTGTATAAGTAATCACAGCGGCCAAATCAGTATCACTTAACTGCTTCCATGCAGGCATAGCGCCGTTATTTTGACCATTCAAAAGAATCGCAATTTGTTTTGCCTTATCGGCATCCAATACAACAGCTGCACCATCTAGCGCTTTGATAGCACCCGCACCTTTGCCGTTAGCTTGATGGCACGCAGCACAGTTAGCGGCGTAAACCTTTTCACCGCGCTTCAGAATATCGTCCATCGTCCAAACTTTGCTTGGATCATCAGCCTTGGCTGCCAGCTTCTTTTGCTCGCCAGCTACCCATTTTGTGTAATCTTCCGCCGAAACCACTTTGACATGAATCGGCATGTAAGAATGCTCTTTACCGCATAGCTTTGCGCATTGACCATAGTAATCACCAATCTTTTCTGCACGAAACCACGTGTCGCGCACAAAACCTGGAATTGCATCTTGCATGATACCGAACGCAGGCACAGCAAAAGCGTGAATCACATCATTCGCCGTCGTGATAACACGGATCTTTTTGTCAACTGGTACAACCAAAGGATTGTCAACTTTGAGCAAGTAGTTATCTACAGTTTGACCTGCTTTGGGGCCACCGTTTTCGGACATTTCGCGGTGTGTAGCATCTAAGGTTGATACGAAACCAATACCTTCACCCTCACCCTTGATGTAGTTGTAACCCCATTTCCACTGCATACCCGTTGCTTTGACTGTCAAGTCGGCATTGGTTGTATCCTTCATAGCGACAACGACTTTGGTCGCAGGCAAGGCCATCAAAATAACGATGATGAATGGAATGATGGTCCAAACCACTTCAACCGTCACTGATTCGTGAAAATTAGCAGGCTTATGACCTACGGATTTGCGATGCTTCAAAATTGAATAGAACATCACACCAAAAACCAAAATAAAAACCACGGTACAGATGATCAACATGTACCAATGCAGCCAACTTTGCTCTTGGGAAATTTTGGTCACACCCGTGGTCAAATTGAGCTGATTGACACCAGGTCCGCCAGGCAAATCAGCCAGTGCAAACGCAGCCGTTGCTGCAAAAGAACCCACAACAACACCAGCTTTTTGCAAAAGATTGGTCAATTTATTAGAAATTAATGTGTTTAACATGTTCGCCACTTTTTCACGTCTCATCAAATTTACAAACCCAAAAGTTGCAAACAACACGCACAGATGCGTTTGCACTAAACTCCCTATTGTATTCGCCTTGGCCTTACCAATCTTTACGCTCGTATAAATTCCGACTTTTTTGCCCAAAACGACACTTCAGGCTTTAACACTGTGGACATATTGCACCGCTCAAATCAGATTAATAAATTATATGTTAATTCAAAATTAGATATATCAAATTATAACGAGGGTTGTGCTTTGACAATTGGCAACTTTGACGGCGTACACCGAGGCCACCAAGCCATGCTTGCTCTGCTAAAAAATGAAGCATCGCACAGAAACATCCCCAGTTGCGTGATGACTTTTGAGCCCCACCCCCGTGATTATTTCGCCAAAGTTTCCAAAAAGCCTGAAATGGCACCTGCCAGAATAGCCACCTTACGAGACAAACTGACAGAATTGGCGCGTTGTGGCATCGATCAATGCGTTGTTTTGCCCTTCAATGCCACCTTTGCATCGCAGTCACCCGAAAATTTTATTGATGATGTGCTTATTGGCAATTTAGGTGCCAAATACGTTTTAGTCGGGGACGATTTTCGCTTTGGCGCAAAGCGTGCGGGTGATTACGCCATGCTAGATGCTGCGGGAACGGCCAAAGGCTTTGAAGTCGCCCGAATGAACAGCTATGAAGTCCACGGATTGCGCGTTTCAAGCTCTGAAGTACGTGAAGCCTTGAACCAAGGAAGAATGGACGATGTCGCAAAACTGCTTGGACGCCCCTACAGCATCAGCGGGCATGTGGTGCATGGTCGCAAATTGGGTCGTGAATTGGATTGCCCTACCCTCAATTTACGCTTTTCGCACTGGAAACCTGCTGCCAGCGGTATTTTTGCTGTTCGGGTGTTTGGTTTGGCAGACAAAGCTTTAGATGGTGTCGCGAATTTAGGTATTAGACCTTCCCTTGACCCCAACGACATCAACGGTGGCCGCGTTTTGTTGGAAACCCATTGTTTAGACTGGCCTGATTCTTTAGGTTCAGAAGGCGGCTACGGTAAAATTATTCGCGTGGAACTCCTGCATAAATTGCATGATGAACTTAAGTATGACGGCCTGGAAGCTCTAAAAGTTGGCATCGCTAAAGATTGTATGGATGCACGCAACTACTTCGCAACACATTGATTCCCCCTATTTCGCCCTAATTCTCCCCGTTTAAAACAAAATGACCGAACAAGCCACCGCCGACTACCGCAGCACACTCAACCTGCCAGACACGCCCTTCCCGATGCGTGGCGACCTGCCCAAACGCGAGCCGGGCTGGGTCAAGGCGTGGGAAGACAAAGGTATTTACAAAAAACTGCGTGATGTACGCGCTGGCAAACCCAAGTTTGTCCTGCACGACGGCCCTCCGTACGCTAACGGGCAGATTCACATTGGCCACGCCGTAAACAAAGTGCTCAAAGACATGATTGTCAAAGCCCGTCAATTAGATGGTTTCGACGCCGTTTATGTACCGGGCTGGGACTGCCACGGCCTACCAATTGAAAACGCCATTGAAAAACTCCACGGCCGCAACTTGCCCCGTGACGAAGTGCAGGCAAAAAGCCGTGCCTTTGCCACCGAGCAGATCGCCGGCCAAATGGCAGATTTCAAGCGTCTGGGTGTGCTGGGCGAATGGGACAACCCGTATCGAACCATGGATTTCGCCAATGAGGCGAATGAAATCCGTGCCCTCAAACGCATCATGGAGCGCGGTTTTGTCTATCGTGGACTAAAGCCCGTGTATTGGTGCTTTGACTGTGGCAGTTCGTTGGCCGAGTTTGAAATCGAATACGCCGACAAAAAGTCGCAAACATTGGATGTGGCTTTTCAGTGTGCTGAAAATGAAAAAGTAGCTAAGGCGTTTGGCCTACCAAAACTAGATGGTGATGTCTTCGCAGTTATTTGGACAACTACGGCTTGGACTATTCCAGCAAATCAGGCTTTAAATTTAAACCTAGATTTGCCATATGCATTAATGCGAGTGCAATCAGCCGATGGCAAAATTTTTCATCTAATTCTTGCAAGGGAACGAGCAGCAGAATGCTTAATTCGTTATGGCTTAACTGGGCGGGTTGAAGAAGTGTGCGCAGGCAAAAATTTAGCCGGCATAAATTTTAAGCACCCTTTGTATGATGTTCACGCTGGCTACCAGCGTCTCAGCCCCGTGTTTTTGGCTGATTACGCCACAGCGGACGATGGCACCGGTATTGTGCACTCCGCACCCGCATACGGCGTGGAAGACTTTAACAGCTGCATGGCGAACGGCTTCACCACCGACGACATCTTGAACCCCGTGCAAGGCAATGGCCGCTACGTTGACGAGCTGCCTTTGTTTGGTGGTTTGAACATCTGGAAAGCCTGCCCGGTCGTGATCGAGGCGCTGCAAAACGCCAACCGATTGATGGCGACCGAGACCATCGCGCACAGCTACCCGCACTGCTGGCGTCACAAAACACCGGTCATTTACCGTGCTGCTGCGCAGTGGTTTATCCGCATGGATGAGGCAACATCAGCCACAGGCGGCGTATTTACTGCCCAAGCTGCTACAAAATCTTTGCGTCAATTGGCGCTAAGTGCGATTGAAGAAACCCAGTTTTACCCCGAAAGTGGTCAAGCCCGCTTGCGCGCCATGATCGCCGGCCGACCCGACTGGTGCATCAGCCGCCAGCGCAACTGGGGCGTGCCACTGCCGTTTTTCATCCACATCGCCACCGGTGAACTGCACCCGCGCACCATGGAACTGATGGATTTAGCAGCCAGCATGGTGGAAGCCGGCGGCGTTGAAGCATGGAGCAAGGCTTCAATGGAAAGCTTGATTGGTGCGGATGGCGAACATGGCGCGGCTAACTACACCAAGAGCACCGACATTTTGGATGTCTGGTTTGACTCTGGCACCACCCATTACCATGTGCTGCAAAAGAGCCATGAAGCGCAATCGACTTGGCCAGCAGACCTCTATTTAGAAGGTCACGACCAGCACCGTGGCTGGTTCCACAGCTCGCTGCTCACAGCCTGCGCCATGTACGACCACGCGCCGTACAAAGGCCTGTTGACGCACGGCTTTACAGTGGACGGCAAAGGCCGCAAGATGAGCAAGAGTGAGGGCAACGTGGTAGCGCCACAGGCGGTGAGCGACAAAATGGGCGCAGAGATCATCCGCCTGTGGTGCGCAGCGACCGATTATTCGGGCGATTTGAGCATTGACGACAAAATTTTGGCCCGTGTGGTGGACATCTACCGCCGCATCCGCAACACATTGAAGTTTTTACTGGCCAACACCAGCGACTTTGACCCTACGGTGGATTCCGTGCCGTTGAGCGAGATGCTGGAAATCGATCGTTACGCCCTTTCCCGCTTTGCGCAGCTGCAGGCCGAGGTCTTGGCGCACTACCAAGTGTACGAATTCCACCCAGTCGTCGGTAAATTACAGGTCTATTGCAGTGACGATTTAGGCTCGTTCTACCTCGATATTTTGAAAGACCGGCTCTACACCACCGCTCCAAAATCCAAAGCGCGGCGCAGTGCACAAACGGCTTTGCACCAAATCAGCCAAGCCTTGCTGCGTTTGATGGCACCGTTTTTGAGCTTCACCGCTGAAGAAGCTTGGCAAGTGGTTGGCAACTCGGAATCCATCTTCATGGAAACCTATGCCAAGTTTGACGCGCCAGACGAAGCCTTGCTGGCCAAGTGGAGCCGCATCCGCGAGCTTCGCGATATGGCGAACAAAGAGATTGAAACTTTGCGTGCGGCGGGCACGGTAGGTTCGTCACTACAAACCAATTTAACATTGGAAGTGAATGCTGAAGACCACGCCTTGCTGAGCAGTTTGGGTACTGATTTGAAGTTTGTATTTATCACATCTGTTATAAATTTAGTAGCTGCTCAGGCAACAAATACAATGGCTACAGCCTCAATTAATGTTAAATGCGAGCGCTGTTGGCATTACAGCGCTGATGTCGGGATTGACACGGCACATCCGACCATTTGTGGCCGATGCAGCAGCAATTTGTACGGTGCAGGCGAAGTCAGGACGGTGGCATAAATGGCGAAATCTACAGTCAAAAAAGTCTATGCAACCAGCAACAGCCATGCCCGTTGGTGGACATGGTTGGGCTTGGCACTCATTATTTTGCTTGCCGACCAGTTCACCAAAATATTGGTTGTTGGTTACTACCAACTGGGTGACAGCACACCCGTCACCAGCTTTTTCAACTTGGTTCGCGCGCACAACACAGGTGCTGCCTTCTCGTTTTTAGCCAATGCTGGCGGCTGGCAGCGCTGGTTTTTCACGGGCATTGGCGTGGTTGCTGCACTGGTTATCACTTGGTTTTTGCGGCAACATGCTGGTCAAAAACTCTTTGCTTTCGCCATGGCCTGCATTTTGGGTGGCGCGATTGGCAATGTGATCGACCGCGTGATGTATGGCTATGTGGTGGATTTTTTAGATTTCTACTACGGCGGCTGGCACTTCCCAGCGTTCAATGTTGCAGACAGCGCCATCAGCATTGGTGCAGTGTGTTTGATTTGGGATGAGTTACGACGCGTTAAAACCGGTAAATAGACGGGCAAATAACCACACGTCATCACATTGTTTAGCGCGAAAATTGACAACTTCGCGCTTGTATTGCAAAATCAAAAATTGAAGGGGAGTAACTCCCTCTTTTGCAGATAAAACTAGCCTTCGGGTTAATCCGCAAAAGTACACAACAAGCCGTCATTTCGAAGTTTTACTGAACAAGTAATCTTCCGGTTTGTTGGTCATACAGCCTTTGTATGATGAGCCAGACCTTCGACTGAAACCACAACAAGGTTTGTCGAAGCGTTTGCAAGTAAGTTCAAGCTCTAACTTCACTCGTAAAGTCTAACCCTGTTGAATTTCAGTATGCCGGATATCTGCTAGTCAGACATTCGATTTGATATTTGAAGCGCTTTTAGGAGTTTTTACATGGAATTATTTTCAACACCTTGGTGGTCCGCCCTCTTGGCCATCATCTTGATTGACCTCGTTTTGGCAGGGGACAATGCCATTGTTATTGCCCTAGCAGCCCGAAATTTGCCTGCGCATTTGCAGAAAAAAGCCATTGCGTGGGGAACAGTGGGCGCTATTGCCGTCAGAGCGGTGATGACTGTTGGCGTCGTTTGGTTGCTTAAAATCCCGGGGTTGATGCTGGTTGGTGGGCTTGGGCTTTTGTGGATTGCTTACAAACTGCTCGCAGACCAAGGCGAAAAAGAGCATGACGACCCAGTGGCCAGCACCTTTTGGGGTGCGATGAAAACCATTGTGGTCGCCGATGCTTTGATGGGCGTTGACAATGTGCTTGGTGTTGCCGGTGCAGCACATGGCTCATTTGACTTGGTTGTTATCGGCTTACTCATCAGCGTGCCTATCGTTGTTTTTGGCAGCACGGTGGTTTTGAAGCTGGTCGAACGCTTCCCCATCATCATCAGCCTTGGCGCAGCTGTTTTAGCTGTCACCGCCGCAAGCATGATCGTCAAAGAACCCTTCTTAGCGGGCTACTTTACCGAAAACGTCGTCAAGTGGGGCTTGTACGCCGTTTGCGTGGCTGGTGTGTTGGGTTCTGCGTGGTTAAAAACTCGACCCACCAACACTATTGCAAAGTAATAACCGTGCAGCCCGTCGTTTTGCGGGCTTCTAAATCACGGTGCGCTTGCTGCACATCGGCCAGTGGGTAACGCTGGTCGATGCGTATTTTCACAGCGCCGCTCGTCACCACCGCAAACAACTCATCCGCCATCGCCTGCGTCGCCTCG
>JBEGUP010000011.1:0-15890 GCA_041178825.1 Pseudomonadota bacterium
AGATATGTTTTTCCCTGAAGGCAGCGATATTCCGTTCAACCGCTTCATCGCGCCTCGCGTCGAGGTTGAATTAGCGTTTGTCTTGGGCAAACGCCTGCAAGGGCCGAACGTCAGCATTTTTGATGTGCTGGCCGCGACCGATTACGTGGTGCCTGCGATTGAGATCATCGATGCCCGCATCGAACAATTCGACCGCCACACCAAAGCCCCACGCAAGGTGTTTGACACGATCTCCGACAACGCCGCCAATGCAGGCATCATTTTGGGTGGCCGCCCTATTAAGCCGGATGCTGTTGACCTGCGCTGGGTTAGTGCGCTTTTGTACAAAAACGGCGTGATTGAAGAATCTGGCGTTGCCGCTGCCGTGCTGAATCACCCAGCTAACGGTGTTGCTTGGTTGGCGAACAAGCTCGCGCCCTGGGACCCACTACCGCTTTACCGGGCGACACCTTCCATGCCGACTATGGCTCGCTGGGTGCGATTGCCTTCCGTTTTGTTTAAAACACCTCATAAAAGATACTGAAATATGAAACCCTCCATGCACCCTGATGAATGGGAAACCCGCGTCGAGTTGGCGGCGGCTTACCGTGTCTTTAACATGCTCGGCTGGACCGAGATGATTTACAACCACATCACACTGCGTCTGCCTGATTCAGTCACTAAGGGACAAAAGCAATTTCTCATCAACCCTTTTGGTCTGCACTACAGCGAGGTGTCGGCTAGCAACTTGGTCAAAATCGACATTCAGGGCAATATTTTGGACGATTCGGTTTACCCCGTGAACCCAGCTGGTTTCACCGTCCATGCCGCGATTCACGACAACTTGCCAGATGCCCACTGCATCATGCACACGCACACCACAGCGGGTGTGGCGGTGGCCTGTTCGGCGGCGGGGTTGGCACAAAACAACTTTTATTCCGCCCAGTTGCATGGCATGGTGGCTTACCATGACTTTGAAGGCATCACCATCCACGCTGACGAAGCGCCACGATTGCTGAAAAACATTGGCAACAAACCGGCTGTGATTTTGCGCAACCACGGCTTGTTGGCTTGGGGGCAGACCCTGCCACAAACTTTTGTCACGCTATGGACGCTACAGCGCGCCTGCGAAATCCAGCTGGCGACGCTAAGCATGGGCGCAGCGATTCATGTGCCGGAGGCAGTCGCTGAAAAATGCACCCGCGACTCCCTGCAGTTTGATGCTAAATTTGGCGCAGGCCGCGATGTATTTGACGCCATGCGACGGCTGGTGGACAAGCAAGATGATAGCTACAAACACTAAATTTACTATTAATTTTATAGCTGCTAAGTCAGTAAATACGCCGGCTATAGGACATTTTAAGCAATTAAAATTAATGTTATTAAATAACGTTTTTAACCTAAAAAACCATGTTTAATCGTATCTGTATCGTAGGCGCTGGCGCCATTGGCGGCTGGTTGGGCGTGGGCTTGGCGCATGCGGGTTGTGATGTCAGTTTTCTGGCTCGGAGCGCTACGCTAGCTGCTTTGCAAACACAGGGCTTGAAGCTGCAATCAGGGACACAAGGAGAACAAACCCACAAAGTACATGCCAGCAATAACGCTGCGGAGCTGGGTATGCAAGACTTGGTCATCATCGCCGTTAAAGCACCCGCGCTGCGTGAAGTCGCACAGCAAATTGCCCCTTTAATGGGCAAAGACACCGTCGTGCTGACCGCGATGAACGGCGTACCGTGGTGGTTTTTGCAGGGCTTCGGTGGTGAACTGGCAAACCACGCGCTCACCAGTGTGGATGCCACAGGCGAGATTGCCGCCGCCATCCCAGCTGCTCACATCATCGGTGGTGTAGTGCATGCCAGCTGTTCGGTGACTAGCCCTGGGGTGATTCGTCACGCGTTTGGCAACAAAATCATCTTGGGTGAACCGTCGGGAGAACTATCACCTCGCATCAGAGCTTTGGCAGTATTGCTTGAAAAGGCAGGCTTTGAAGCCCCGATCGTCGAGCAAATCCAACGCGACATTTGGTTCAAACTATGGGGCAATATGACCATGAACCCCGTCAGCGCCATCACGGGAGCAACGACTTCTCAAGTTTTGGACGATGATTTGGTGCGTGACTTTTGTTCAAATGTGATGCTGGAAGCCAAACAAATAGGTGCTCGTTTAGGCATTCCGATTGACCAGCAACCCGAAGACCGCCACGCTGTGACGCGCAAGCTGGGTAGCTTCAAAACCTCGATGTTGCAAGACGTGGAAGCGGGTAAAGCGGTTGAGTTGGATGCCTTGGTGGGCGCGGTGAAGGAGCTTGGGCAGCTCACCCAAGTGATGACGCCGTTTACCGATGCCCTGCTAGGACTTGCACGCCTGCATGCACGGGTTCGCGGCTTGTATTAAAACGCCGTCATTCACAGAGCCTCGTCATTCCCGCGCAGGCGGGAATCCATGACTCCGACAATGCCCTTTTTAAGCCGCAGCTTTCTCTAGCGCCGATATAAACAGCGCCGCCACATCACAACCCGTTTGGTCAAAAATCTCCTGAAAGCAGGTCGGACTGGTGACGTTGATCTCGGTCAGCGAGTCACCAATCACATCGAGCCCCACGAGGAGCAAACCACGGCTAGCCAAAATTGGCCCTAAGGCATTGGCGATTTCATAGTCCCGCTCGCTCAAAGGCTGCGCCACCCCTTTGCCGCCTGCCGCCAAGTTGCCACGCACCTCGCCGCCTTGCGGTATACGCGCTAGGCTGAAGGGCACAGGCTTGCCGCCGATGACCAAAATGCGCTTGTCGCCCTCTGATATTGCGGGTAAAAACTTCTGCACCATCACCGTCTCAGCACCGTCTTTGTTCAACGTTTCTATGATGCCGCCCAAATTCAAACCATCCGCTTTGACGCGAAAAATACCCATGCCGCCCATGCCGTCAAGCGGTTTCAAAATAATGTCGTGGTGCTCGGCGTGGAAGCGCTTGATGTCCGCTGCATCTCGCGTCACCAGCGTGGGGCCGATGAATTGTGGGAACTCCATGATCGCCAACTTTTCAGGATGATCACGCAGCGCACGGGGTTTGTTGAAAACTTTGGCACCTTCGCGCTCGGCCTGCTCCAGCATGTGGGTGGCGTAGAAAAACTCGGAATCAAACGGTGGGTCTTTGCGCATGACAATGGCACCAAAGTCCCTCAAGGCTTGCGGGCGTTCATCAGGATGCTGCTGTTTGGCTGTGTACCAAACGTCTTTATCACCAGTGAGCGTAATGTCGCGCACAAACGCTGTCACCACCCCAACGACATCTACACCGCGCTGCCACATGATGTCTTTAGGCTCACAAACACTGAGTGTATGACCGCGCTTTTGCGCCTCGCGCATCATGGCAAACGTAGTGTCTTTGTAGATTTTGAAGGTATTTAGCGGGTCAGCAATGAAAAGGATATGCATTTTTTACGCTTTATTTAGATTTTTGACGATTTTTACGATTGACGTTTACCGTACTGTTGCACAAAAAGCGCAACTGCGCCTGCAACCACACCCCAAAAGGCTGAGCCAACACCGGCTATCACCACACCTGAGAGCGTGACTAGAAAAGTAATGATAGCGGCTTCACGGTGAGATTCATCATGCACAGCCACAGCCAAACCGTTGCCAATCGTGCCTAAAAGCGCCAAACCTGCAATGGCGGCAATCAGCTCTTTGGGAAACGACATCAAAACACCAATAAAAGCACCACCCAGCAGCCCAATAACGATATAAATCGCACCGCAGGACACGGCAGCGGTATAGCGCTTGGCTGGGTCAGGATGCGCTTCTTTACCCATACAAATCGCAGCGGTGATGGCGCTGAGGTTTAAGGCAAACGCCCCAAATGGCGCTAAAACCAAGGTTGCCAGTCCCGTCATGGTGATGATTTTCGACAAAGGCAAGTCGTAACCTGCTGCTTTGATAGCCGCAACACCAGGCAAGTTTTGTGATGCCATGGTCACTATGAACAAAGGCAGCGCTAGGCTGACCATAGCACTCCAGCTGAATTTGGGCATGACAAACACCGGTTTTGCAAGCTCAAAAACAACCTTAGTCGGCGTAAATTCTACCTGAATAGCTATAAATATAATAGCAATTAATAATGTAATTGGAACTGCGTAGCGCGGCATCAGGCGTTTCATGAGCAGATAGCTCAGCAACATCAGCACCACCAGTGGCAAAGCTGTTTGTGCAGCCATAAAAGCTTGAAGGCCAAACCTGGCCAAGACGCCTGCAAGCAAGGCAGAGGCGATTGCTACGGGGATACGGTTCATGACGCGCTCAAACCAACCAGTCACCCCAAACAGGGTGATAAGAGCTGCACAAGCCATGAAAGCGCCTACAGCTTCGTTCATACTGAACCCGCCGGCAAGGCCAGCTGTCGCCAAAACGGCTGCCCCAGGCGTACTCCAAGCAATCATCACTGGTTTGCGCAACCAAAGGGAGGGTACCAAACTGCACAACCCCATACCCAAGCCCAGCGCCCACATCCAAGACGTTAGCTGTTCAGGCGTGGCTTTAAAAGCGAGTGCGGCTTGAAAAACAATGGCTACCGAACTGGTAAAGCCCACCAGCACGGCGACAGAGCCTGCAGTGAAGGCAGGCAGACTGAGGTCTTTAAAGAACCGCAATGAAGAATCTCACCATATATCGATTTACGTTTCGATTTAAATTTCGATTTTAGAACCCAACTCCACCACAGAATTCGTAGGCAAGTTCAAGAAATCCGCTGCGCCACTGGCGTTGTGGTGCATTTGCGCAAACAGCTTTTCACGCCACGGAGCCATACCTTCACCCAGTGTAGGTACAACTGTATCGCGGGAAAGAAAATAACTGGTGGTCATGGCGTCCATCTCACAGCCACGGCTCTTCATCTGCTGTAATGCAGCGGGGACATCTGGATCATTTTTGAAACCATAGTGAAGCACAACCTGCCAACAGTGGTGACCCAAAGGCTCAACCTCGACACGCTTTGACATGCCAATCCATGGCACTTCATGACTGCGCCATGTCACGAACAAGTTTTTCTCATGCAGCACTTTGTTGTGTTTGAGGTTGTGCAACAAAGCATTGGGCACAGCGCCTATGTCAGATGTCAAAAATACTGCCGTACCTTCCACACGGGTAGGCGGGCTCACAAAGACGGACTCCAAGAAATCCTTCAGCGGAATAGCATCTACTTTTTGCTTTTCGGACAACATGCGACGGCCTTGCTTCCAAGTCAGCATCAGGGTGAATATCGCCCCACCAATTAACAGCGGGAACCAGCCACCCGCAAACAATTTGAGCAAGTTAGAGGCAAAAAATGCAAAATCGACGACAAAAAACCAACCCGTTGCCACAACGCACAACCATAACGGGTACTTCCAGCCATAGCGCACCACGTAAAACGTCAAAATCGTGGTGATCAACATGTCCGTCGTCACCGCAATACCGTAAGCAGCCGCCAAATTGCCCGATGTTTTGAACATCACCACGGCCAAGACGATGGCGACAAACAAACCCCAATTCACAAATGGAATGTAGATTTGCCCAGCCTCGCGCACGCTGGTGTGCAAAATGTTCAAGCGCGGCAAATAACCGAGCTGAATCACTTGCTTGGTTACGCTGAAAGCACCCGTGATCAAAGCTTGTGAGGCAATCACCGCCGCCAATGTGGCTAACACCAACAACGGGATCAACGCCCAATCGGGTGCCATCAAATAAAACGGGTTTTTAACGGCTTCTGGGTTTTTCAGCAAAAGCGCGCCTTGTCCAAAATAATTCAATACCAATGCAGGCATCACCACGCTGAACCAAGCCAAGCGAATGGGCTTTTTACCAAAGTGACCTAGATCGGCGTACAAAGCCTCTGCACCGGTGACGCACAGCACCACTGCACCCAAAATAATGAAGGTAATGCCAGGGTTTGCCCACATGAAGCCCAGCGCGTAATGCGGGCTAATGGCCCAGAGAATAGCGGGATTGGTCGCGATATGCATGACGCCCAATACAGCTAACACGGCAAACCACACTAAAGTGATGGGGCCAAAAAATTTACCGATATCAGCCGTGCCTTTTTTCTGCACAAAAAAGAGGCAAAACAAAATGATCAGCGTCAAAGGTACGACATACTGCTTGAAGTCGGGGGATATAACTTCCAAACCCTCCATCGCGCCCAACACTGAAATAGCCGGCGTGATCACGCCATCGCCATAGAACAAACAGGTGCCGAAAATGCCCACAGTGAGCAACACGCCACGTAGCTGAGGCTTGTCTTTGACAGCTTGCGACGCCAGCGCCAACATGGCGACCAAGCCCCCTTCACCATGGTTGTCAGCTCGTAGTATCAACACGACGTATTTGATAGAGACGATGACGGTGAGCGTCCAAAAGAAAATGGACAAGATACCGTAAATATTGTCTGGCGTGAAAGGCACATGGCCTGAGCCAAAAACCTCTTTCATCGCATACAGAACGCTGGTTCCAATATCGCCGTAAACCACACCAATAGCGCTCAAGGTCAGCGCCGCGAGAGAAGATTTTGTTGTTTGCACTAAAGAATAGGCCATTGATGTATCTACTCAACAAGTTGGATAAGAAACCTCAAAAGGCCATAACCGTTGTTCTGGGAAGCATATTGTGCGCTTTTGTAACGGTGTTTTGCGTCAAGGAGTTGCTTGTAGGCGCAATAAATTCGAATTTACGGACAAATATGTTGCAGTGCAGCAACTGTAAATTTACAAAACTCTAGGAAATTCAGCTTATTCGTACACTTCCGCGTCTGGATCCGTCGCTTCCAACTCATAACTCGCTGCCAACATGGCCAACCGCCCAATCACGCCATACATATAGAAGCGATTAGGGGCGCTGGCACCGGCTTTGACGCCTGGTTGCGGCAATTCTGTGCTCTCTGCAAATGCCAAAGGCACATAGCGTGAGCCGGGTGAACACAGATTTTCATCCATGCCTCTGTCCGCATGCACACGGTAAAAACCGCCTACTACGTAGCGGTCCATCATGTACACCACGGGCTCAGCCACAGCGTCGTTCATGCGCTCTTTGGTCAGCACGCCTTCTTGAACCACGAGTTCACCATTAAAAAGCGCAGTATCTTTGTGATTTTTCAGTTCGCTGGATTGACGCAGCATCATCACACTGGAACCCGTATGCTTATCGGACTGGCTGCTGTGGTTAGTTTTGACGACCACAAACGGCTTATCGGTGATGCCATACTCTTTGTACTTTTTCTTGATTTTGGCAAGCAAAGTATCAACCGTGGCAGCCAAATCAGCATCTGTACAGGTCGAAAACATAGGGTTGATCAACCAAGAGTCAACGCCCAGCAGTTTGCCAAAACGCTTACAAACGTCTTCATAACTTTTGTAATGCGTGCTTTTGCGACGAATTGAACCCGAACCATGCAAAGGCGGCAACAAAAACTGCTCGTGCAGTTCTTCCAAAATGCCAGGCACGCCCTTGGTTAACTCGTTGTTAAGCAAAATCGTGCAGGGGTCAAAATCCTTCAAACCCAAACGCTTGGCACTGCGAATCACGGGTTCCAACACGATGGACTCACCATTGGGCAACTCTACCGTCGTGTTTTGCTTGATATCAGGGTCAATCGACCCAATCCGCACATTCAAGCCCGCCATGTGGAAAACGCGGCGCAGCTGGGCAATGCTCGTCAAATTATTGCTCAGGTAAAACGTGCTACTGGTGGTGTTGCTACGATTTTCAGGAATCAGCAGCAGGTTTTTCGCTTCAGGACATATTTTCTCAATCGCCACCATCGCCGCCTGCACCGCCAAAGGCAGCATGGCAGGCGTTAAATTGCTCCACCCCCCTGGATACAAATTGGTGTCTACAGGCGCGAGCTTGAAGCCCGCATTGCGCACATCGACTGAGCTGTAAAACACAGGGGTGTGCTCCATCCACTCCAATCTAAACCAGCGCTCTATCGCTGGCATGGAGTCTAAGATGCGTTGCTCAAGCTCGTTGATCGGGCCGTTAAGTGCTGTGATGAGATGGGGAACCATGTTGTATCTATAAAACGATTAAGTTCTAACCTCGCCGTTGCCCAAAACCACATATTTCAGCGATGTTAAGCCTTCAATCCCCACTGGACCGCGAGCGTGAAACTTGTCGGTGCTGATGCCGATTTCTGCACCTAAACCGTACTCAAACCCATCTGCAAAACGGGTGCTGGCATTCACCATCACACTGGCCGAATCGACCTCGCGCAAGAAGCGCTGGGCGTGCATGTGGTTGGTGGTCATGATGGCGTCGGTGTGATGGCTGCTGTATTTGTTGATGTGGGCAATCGCTTCGTCCAAACCAGCCACAATTTTGATGCTGACAATAGGCGCTAGGTATTCTTCGTACCAATCTTGTTCTTTAGCCAAAGTGATTTTTGCTATTTTTTTAATAGCTGTATTGGCAAATAATACGCTGGCTACAGCCTCATCACACCGCATTTCAACGCCTTTTTCGGCATAAATGGCGGCAATTTTTGGCAAAAACTCTGCGGCTGCGCCTTTGGCGACCAGCAAGCCCTCTGCAGCGTTGCACGGGCTGTATTTATTAGTTTTGGCATTGTCAGCCACCGTGACCGCCATAGCAATATCACACGGGTCGTCCACATAAACATGGCAATTGCCGTCTAAATGCTTGATGACGGGCACTTTGGCATCGCGCGAGACGCGCTCAATCAGCCCCTTACCGCCGCGCGGGATGATGACGTCGACATATTCCGGCATAGTTATCAGCGCGCTGACCGCTTCGCGATCCGTCGTTGGCACCAATTGCACCGTGTGCTGCGGCAAACCGCTCTCTACCAAGGCCTGCTGTACCAAGAATGCCAAAGCTTGGTTGGAATCAATCGCCTCTGAGCCGCCACGCAAAATGCAGGCATTGCCGCTTTTGATGGCCAACGACGCGGCCTCAATCGTCACATTCGGACGACTTTCGTAAATCATGCCAAAAACGCCGATCGGCACCCGCATTTGCCCCACGCGAATGCCACTGGGCTGCTGCTTCATGCCAATGATTTCGCCAATAATATCGGGCATCGCCGCCAGTTGCTCACAGCCTTGGGCGCAGGTTTCCAACACCTTAGGTGTCAATTTCAAGCGGTCAACCATGGGCTCTGACAATCCGGCTTTGATGGCGCGGGCTATGTCTTTGGCATTGTCAGCCTGCAAAGCCGCCACATTAGCACGCAGCAACGCTGCCAAGCGCAATAATGCTGCGTTTTTAATAGCGGCAGAGGCAGTAGATACGCCGGCTGAAGCCGTTTTCGCCTGCTTTCCAAGGGTTTGCAGCAATTCAACCACGTTGACAGCGCCATTTACTAGGCCAGAGGTGTAATTTTGGGCGTTCATGCAGGTATTTTCGTTGATTTCTGGGCTGAGGCAGCGGTTTGCGTCATACACGCTTGGCACAGTTGCATCGCCAAGCGGTGCAATGCTTGCCAACTATCTTGGGGCCAATCGCGCTGTTTCAAGCCTTTGACAATGCCGTCCACCTTGTGCGCAGCGTCCAACAAATCGACCAAAGCGGCGCTGCTGAGCTGCGGCAACACCCGCTCAAACAAGCGCTCTTTGACACCCCAAACCCGTTGCTCACGCAGCGCCATTGGCAGCGGTTTGCCGTTGGACATGGCGTCTTTGACGCGTTTAAGGGCTCGAACATCCTCAGAAATCGCCCAATGCACCAGTACCTCAGCCACACCCTCAGCCTGCAAGCCGTCCAGCATGCGCTGCACGCGGGTGGGGTGACCGGCTAGGACGGATTCGGACAGTTTGAACACGTCATACCGCGCCACATTCAGCACCGCGCTTTCGACCTGCGCCAGCGACAACTCGCCTTTGGGGTGTAAGAGCGCGAGTTTTTGGATTTCTTGGAAGGCTGCAAGCAAGTTGCCTTCCACGCGGTCGGTAAAGAATTGCAGGGTTTGCTGCCCTTCCACACCCGCAGCGACCTGCTGACCCTGCGCTTGCAGGCGCTGGGCAATCCACTGCGGCAAAGCGGCGCGCTCGACGGGTTGAATTTCAATGCTAACGCCGTTGGCTTCCAAAGCCGTGAACCATGCGCCCGTTTTGCTCATTTTGTCTAATTTGGGCAACATCACCAGCGTCAATGTGCCGTCATTACCAGCGGCTTGTGCGGCGAGTTGCTGCAGTTGCACACTGCCGTCTTTGCCCGGTTTGCCGGATGGGATGCGGATTTCTATGATTTGCTTGTCGGCAAACAAGCTCATGCTGCCCGCAGCGGCCAGCACCTCGCCCCAGTCAAAATGCGCACCAGCAACGGTGAACGAGCTACGCTCGGTGAAGCCTTGCTTGCGCGCCTCAGCCCGAATCGCATCGGCCGCTTCTTGCACCAGCAAGGTTTCGTCGCCGTGTAAGGTGTAAAGCGAGCGTAGGCCTTTAGCGAAGTGGTTGCTGAGTTGACCGGCGGCTAGTTGCAATGGAGAAGACCTGTGTTTGAGCCTTAAAGCTCTTTAACTGCGGCGAGGCGGCGCAGCAACTGCTGCACCATGTCGGTTTGCATGTCGCGGTAGAGCAAGCCTTCCTCTGCCTCTTTCGCCAGTACGGCAGACTCGTTAAAGCTGATGTCGCGCTGCACCAAGAGCTCGGTCTCAGGGATGATGTCTTTGCCGCTTGGCGTGCGCAGCTTGAATTTCAGGCGAATGCGCAGCTGAAATTCGCGGACTTGACCGGATGATGTCGTCCCGACCACCACTTTTTCGCGTTGCTCGCTGATGACGTCTAAGACCACCTGCGCTTTGGCGGGGTCGCTGGTGAGGGCGACTGCGCCGTCTGCCGCCAAAACACGCTTGAATTCGTTACCAAGGGTGGAGGTATCACCGAAGCCCGAAAGCAAAGTTTTGAAGGCATAACTGAACGAGCCGCGCATTTTGAAGCCACAGCCCGACATAGCTACCGCGCCTGTTGCCAGCAAAGCAGCCAGTACAGATTGGTTGAATAGACGTCTTTTCATAGAATTTTCTCAAGTAAAAGTATCGACACTAAACAGCGTTTAAACAACCACATTCACCAAACGACCGGGTACGACAATGACTTTTTTAATCGCAGCGCCAGCGGCAAATTTGACCACCACCTCAGAGCTTACCGCGATTTTCTCGATTTCTTCTTTAGTCGCACCTGCTGGCACGACGATAGAGCCGCGTAATTTGCCACTAACTTGTAACATCAACTCGATTTCGTCTTGCACCAAGGCGGATGCATCGACCTGCGGCCAAGGCGCATCGAGCAAATCGCCCAATTGGGCAGCGAAGCCCAAGTTTTGCCATAAAGCATGGCACAAGTGTGGCGCAGCGGGATAAAGGCAACGCAAAAGGATGCCAAAACCCTCTAAAACCGCTGCATTGGAAGCATCCGATCCGTCTGATTTGAAGTCTTCCAGCGCATTCAACAACTTCATGCAACCCGACACCACGGTGTTGTACTGCATACGCTGGTAGTCAAAATCGACCTGTTTGAGTAGGGTGTGCAGCTCTAAACGCAGATTTTTAGTGTTTTTAGAGCCGTTTTCACCATTATTCAGCGTATTTGCTGCCTGAGCAGCTATGTTATTTATAGCAACTAATTTGCTACCAAAATTCCAGACACGGCGCAGGAAGCGGTAGGAGCCTTCCACGGCGGAGTCGTTCCACTCCAGCGTGGCCTCGGGCGGTGCGGTGAACATGGTGTACAAACGTGCTGTGTCCGCGCCGTAACGTTCGATTAAATCTTGCGGGTCGACACCGTTGTTTTTCGACTTGGACATGGTGCCCACGCCGTCGTAGTTGACGATGGAGCCGTCGATTTTGCTCTTGGCGGTGGTCACTTTGCCATTGGCGTCGATGATGTCTTCAACCTCGTGCGGCCAGAAATACTCGACGCCGCCTTTGTCGTTTTTACGCGAGTAGATCTGGTTCAGCACCATGCCCTGCGTCAAGAGCTTGGTGAAAGGCTCGTCCACAGTGACCAAACCACGGCTGGCAGGTGTGCCATCTTGGTTCGTCAGTTTGATGTCGCGCATCACCTTGGTCCAAAAGCGGGCGTAAAGCAAATGCAAAATCGCATGCTCAATACCGCCAATGTACTGGTCCATTGGCATCCAGTAGTCCGCACCCGCGCCGACCATGGCTTGGTCGTTTTTAGGGTCGCAATAGCGCATGAAATACCACGAGCTATCGACAAAGGTGTCCATGGTGTCGGTTTCGCGCTTGGCTTTTGCGCCGCAAATAGGGCAAGTCACCCCAGCATGGAAACCTTCGTGTTTGTGCAGCGGGTTGCCTGAACCATCGGGCACGCAATCTAACGGCAAAACGACGGGCAAATCCTTTTCCGGCACAGGCACAGCGCCGTGTTCGTCGCAGTGGATGATAGGAATCGGCGTGCCCCAGTAGCGCTGACGGGAAACGCCCCAGTCGCGCAAACGCCAGGTGGTTTTTTTCTCGCCGAGGCCCAAAGCGACCAAATCAGCCGCCACCGCATCGACGCAGGCTTTGAAGCTCAAACCGTCAAATTTGCCAGAATTAACCGACACCGTGCCAAATTTCTGCCCGTACCAGTCGTTCCAAACAGAAGCGTCAAACACCCCCTTTGCGACCATCGAAGCTGTGGTGTTCGGAGCGGCGGCTGACGATGTTGAGGTATGTCCGTCTGAGGAAGCCGCCGCTTCGGGCAGCGCAGCCCCCGAAGCTGCAGAAGCCAAGGCAACAACGGGTTTAATCGACAAGTTGTACTTGAGCGCAAACGCAAAATCCCGCTCATCATGCGCCGGCACGCCCATCACCGCGCCATCGCCGTAGCTCATCAGCACGTAGTTGCCCACCCACACTTCAACTTGCTCGCCCGTCAAGGGGTGCGATACAAACAGCCCCGTTGCCACGCCTTCTTTTTCTTTGGTAGCCAGCTCTGCTTCGGTCGTTCCACCTTCTTTAAGCGCTTCAATTTTGATAGCTAGTGAGGCAGATAATTCGCCGGCTAGAATCGCAATTGGGTGCTCTGGCGCGACGGCGACGAAGGTGACGCCCATGATGGTGTCAGCACGGGTGGTGAAGACGTACATCTTGCCGTCTTGCAGCAATTTTCCCTGTGCATCCTTGATTTCATGCGGGAAGGCGAAACGGACGCCTTCGGACTTGCCGATCCAGTTTTCTTGCATCAACTTCACGCGCTCAGGCCAACCGTCCAGCCCCGTCTGCACATGCTCCAGCAACTCGGGAGCGTATTTAGTAATGTTGAGGTAATAGCCAGGAATTTCGCGTTTTTCCACCACCGCACCGGTACGCCAGCCTTTGCCGTCAATGACCTGTTCGTTAGCCAGCACTGTTTGATCTACAGGATCCCAGTTGACGACCTGGGTTTTGCGGTAAGCAATGCCCTGCTCCAGCATTTTGAGGAACAGCCACTGGTTCCACTTGTAATACTCAGGCGTGCAGGTGGCGACTTCGCGGCTCCAGTCGATAGCCAAGCCCATGGCCTGCATCTGCTTTTTCATGTAGGCGATGTTGTCAAACGTCCACTGCGCGGGCGGCACGCCGTTTTTCATGGCGGCGTTTTCAGCTGGCAGGCCAAAGGCGTCCCAGCCCATGGGCATGAGCACGTTGTAGCCCTTCATGCGCAGCTGGCGTGTGAGCATGTCGTTGATGGTGTAGTTGCGCACATGGCCCATGTGCAACTTGCCACTGGGATAGGGCAGCATGGAGCATGCGTAATATTTCGGTTTTGGCTTGCCCTGCGCGTCTAAAGCGCCTTCAGTCACGCGGTAGGCGTCAGCGGCTGTCCAGTGGCTGTGGGCGGCTTTTTCAATGACCAAATGGTCGTAGGAATTCGAATTAGCTGTAGGAATTTCAGTAGATGAAGAGGTTATGGCAGTCATCCCTCAATTGTAGAGGCTGCAACAATGATAATTTAAAGCGAAAACAACGCTATTTGGCCGATTTAGGCTCAGTTTTAGCCTCTGCGACAAAGCCGATCCGGTTCAAACCGGCTTTTTGCGCCACACCCATGACTTCGACCACTTTGCCGTAGGGCACGGCTTCATCAGCTCGGAGTTGAACTTCAGTGTCTTTGCTCACTTGCGCGGTTTTTGAGAGGGAATCGGCAAGTTGAGTCAGGCTGGTGACTTGGTCGTTCAGGAAAATTTGACCGCTTTTGTCGACCACAATGGCGACGAATTCAGGGGCATCAACGGGTTTGGCGGCCTCGGTTTTCGGTAAATCTAGCTTGATGGCGCTGGTCATCAGTGGCGTGGTGATGATGAAAATGACGACCAAAACCAGCATGACATCAACCAAAGGCGTCATGTTGATATCGCTCATGGGTTTTGAGCTTTTGCTTCGCTCTAAACGACCAAAACTCATATTCTTGTCTTTAATATGCAGCTTAATGACTCATCAGCTCGCGCAGATCGCTGGCAAAGCCTTCTAAATCAGCTTCAATACGGCCAATGATGCGGCCAAACACGTTGTAGGCGAGCACGGCGGGGATGGCGACCACCAAGCCGGCAGCGGTCATGACTAAGGCCTCGCCAACTGGACCAGAAACTTGGGCAATCGTCATTTGCCCTGCGCCAGAAATGCTGGTGAGTGCGTGGTAAATACCCCAAACTGTGCCCAACAAACCGACAAACGGTGCAGTAGAGCCCACGGTAGCCAATAAAACTTGCCCAAAATTCAGCTGGTTGACAATGCCATGCAGGGCATCACGCAGCACCCGTGTGAGCTGCTGGGCTTTATCGCCCGCTTGCGCGAGCGTTATTTGGGTTTGATTGGCGGCATTTGCCACGGTTTGGCTTGCGGCAATCAACGGGGAAACAAGCGAAGAGCGGTCAAAAGCTGCTGCCTGCTGCAAGCCAACGTCAACGTTGGCGGACTGCCAAAAAGCAGCTGTACTGCGCGCGACATCAGCATTTGCGCGTCGTAGTGTCCAAGCTTTCAACAAAATCACCACCCAACTGGCAACAGACATCAACAGCAGCATAATCGCCACTGATTTGCTGATGGCATCGCCTTGAAGGATGAATTGAAAGGCGTTCATAGCGCGTGCGTTTAACGCAAATTCAGCACGTCAAACATGTCATACAGCCCGTTAGGTTTGTTGACTAGGAAGCGTGCGGCCATCAAGCTACCTTTGGCGTAGTACTCGCGGCTAGAGGCTTTGTGGCTGATTTCGATGCGTTCGCCCGTACCCGCAAAAATAACGGTATGGTCGCCAATGACGTCGCCACCACGAATGGTCGAAAAGCCAATCGTCGATGCATCACGAGGCCCTGTCACGCCGTAGCGTTCAAAAACACCGTTGTCCTTCAAATTGCGACCTAAAGCATCTGCCATCACCTCGCCCATTTTGAGTGCTGTGCCAGAAGGCGCGTCAATTTTATGGCGGTGGTGCGTTTCAACCACTTCGATGTCATAGCCCGTGTTCAAGGCTTTAGCGGCCATTTCTAGCAATTTGAAGGTGACGTTGACGCCTACGCTCATGTTGGGCGACATCACAATGGCGATGTCTTTGGCAATTTCGGCAATTTCAGCTTTTTGCGTGTCTGAAAAACCTGTGGTTCCAATCACGGCTTTAACGCCTAATTCACGGCAAACTTGCAAATGCGCTAAGGTGCCTTCGGGTCGTGTGAAATCCATCATCACTTGCGCATTGGCCAAACCGCGATGCAAGTTATCGGTAACCAACACACCACTTAGCTTACCCATATATTGAAGCGCATCAAAATTAATAGCTGGTGAGGCAGCAATATCAAGAGCTCCAGCCAATATGCAATCTTCTGCAGCACTGACGGCCTCTATCAGCATATGACACATGCGGCCACTTGCGCCAGCGACAGCAAGGAGTAATTTTGCGGAATTTACGTAGTTCATTATTTTTTAATCTTTATTTCTTACTTCTTAT
>JBEGUP010000012.1:0-15466 GCA_041178825.1 Pseudomonadota bacterium
AGCATTGGTTTGAATCCGCATGGTACCTACTGGCGAGCCATCTTCTTTGGACTCTGCTAACAGCACAACCGTACCTTTCTCATAATCGGCAGCCTCAGGTTTGACCAGAGATTTTGCAAAATCTGGCAAATGGCGGTCATAGGCAGCTTGACGAATTAGTACAGCTTTGTCCAATTCGGCCTGTGTTCGCACGATTTTGAGCGTGAAGGGTAATGACTCCTCGTTTCTTTCCCAGCTCTTTGCCGCAGGCTTGCTTAGCATGCGCTTAGATTCAACTAAAGCGGAATTTGATTGAAACATATTGAATACTCCAGTCACAAAATAAAGCTGTTCGATTTAAGAATTAAAAGAACTGTCAATAAATTATGTGGCTGTGTTTGCAAAAGTACCAAAGACGAGAATCAATCAAAACAACAACTTATGCAAGATTGTTGTAAAGATTGGTAAGAACCTAGCTTGAATCTGCAAACAAGCTAAAACTTAGCTGAATCAAGCACTTAGAGGTGAGTCAGCGAAAAACTGTGGTGTGTACTTAAGTTGCAATACGCCTAAGCCAGATTTAAGTGTGGATAGCGTATAGCGTTGCTTGTTGTCAGTTAGACGTCAGTAATTTTGCAATTGCCGCTGGATACATGATGTGCTCCTGCGTTAAAACTCTGGCTGCCAAGCTTGCCTCTGTGTCTGTTTCCAAAACAGGCACCACAGCTTGCGCCAAAATAGGACCCACATCCAGCTCCGCAGTGACGCGGTGCACTGTTGCCCCTGCAAACTTGCAGCCCGCATCAATCGCCCGCTGATGGGTGTGCAAACCCGTGAAAGCTGGCAGCAAGGACGGGTGAATATTAACCAGTTTGCCGGCGTAATGGTTCACAAAACCAGCGGTCAAAATACGCATGAAACCTGCTAAAACCACCAAGCTTGGGTTGTAAGCGTCAATGCGCTGCATCAAGGCTTGGTCAAAAGCCTCACGCGAGCTATAGCTTTTGTGGTCAATATGTTCGGTCGCTATGCCTTGCGCTTTGGCCCATTGCAAGCCAGCTGCGTCAGCCCGGTTGCTGAGAACGGCCGCTAATTGGGCGTTTAAAGTCGTCTCCCAATGCTGGATTTTTGCGGTTTTCACAATGGCAGCCATGTTAGAGCCGCCGCCAGAGATCAAAATAACGATATTCTTCATGGCCCTATATAACTTTTTATTTAACTTTTTCTTTAATTTATTGGAATTATCGCTTTGGAAAACATCATTGACGCTTCGACTGCACAAACAGTCACCAAAAATCTTCCAGATTTAACCGCTGTTCAAGCCCGTGTCTTGGGTACGCTCATGGAAAAAGCCAGAACTGTGCCAGACAGTTACCCACTAACGCTCAATTCTTTGGTGCTAGGTTGTAATCAAAAAAACAGCCGTTTTCCCACTATGGAATTGATTGAAGCCGACGTATTTGCTGCCTTAGCAGCTATGAAATCGATAGTAAATGCGGCTGAACAGCCCTTGGTCCGCGAGCTCAGCGGTAGCAGAACGACGCGTTTTGAGCACAATTTCCAGCGCGCTGTTGGTGTGCCAGAGCAGTCTGCTGTGATTTTAGGTTTGCTGATGCTACGTGGGCCGCAGACGGCGGGTGAACTGCGTATCAACGCCGAACGTTGGTATAAATTTGCTGATATTTCGTCAGTAGAAGGTTTTTTAGAAGAGCTACAAGACCGGTCAGCTGACAAAGGCGGCGCTTTGGTGCAAAAACTGCCTCGCGCCCCTGGGGCGCGTGAGCAGCGTTGGACGCATTTGATGTGCGGCCCCGTTGATTTAACACTCTTGGCGACTGAAAACGAAGCGCAAGAATTAGCTGCAAATGAGGGCTCTGTGATTCATCAGCGCATCAGCGCCTTGGAGCAAGAAGTCACGCATTTACGACAGATGTTTGAAAACTTGAGCAAAGAGTTGGGTCTGTCTCAGCCATGACAGCCATAAAAGAACGGTCGTGCTAGATTCACATCATGTTGAGAAAAGTGCACAAATAATTAGTGTTAATTGGAGAAAAGTAAGCATGGATTTAGCCTTCACCCCAGAAGAACAACAGTTTCGCGAAGACATCCGCTCATGGGTGACCAGCAATCTGCCCAAAGAGATTTCCTATAAAGTTCACAATGATTTGAACCTGACGCGTGACGACATGCAAGGTTGGGCAAAAATTTTGGGCAAAAAGGGTTGGCTGGGGCATGCTTGGCCTAAAGAGTTTGGTGGCCCAGGTTGGAATGCGATACAAAAACATGTGTTTGAAGAAGAGTGTGCACGCGCTGGCGCGCCACGTGTTATCCCATTCGGCCCTGTTATGGTTGCCCCCGTCATCATGGCATTTGGCAACGAGAAACAACAAAAACAGCATTTGCCAGGCATTGCCAGTGGCGAGGTGTGGTGGAGCCAAGGCTATAGCGAACCGGGTTCTGGTTCAGATTTGGCGTCTGTCAAATGCAAGGCCGAGAAGGTTGGCGATAAATACATCGTCAATGGCCAAAAAACTTGGACAACGCTGGGTCAATATGGCGAGTGGATTTTTTGCTTGGTGCGCACCAGCAACGAAGGCAAACCGCAAACAGGCATCAGCTTTTTGTTGGTCGACATGAAAAGCAAAGGCGTCACGGTCCGCCCCATCGTGTTGTTGGATGGTGATGCTGAGGTTAACGAAGTTTGGTTCGATAACGTTGAAGTACCCGTCGAAAACTTGATTGGCGAAGAAAACAAAGGCTGGACTTATGCCAAGCATTTGCTCAGCCACGAGCGCACCAATATTGCAGATGTGAATCGCGCCAAGCGTGAGCTAGAGCGCTTGAAGCGCATCGCCAAAGCAGAAGGCGTGTGGAACGATGCGCGCTTCCGCGACGAAATTGCCAAGCTAGAAGTTGACGTGGTGGCTTTAGAGATGATGGTGATGCGTGTGTTGAGCGCTGAAAAATCGGGTAAAAATTCGCTCGATGTGGCGGGTTTGCTCAAGATTCGCGGCAGTGAAATCCAGCAGCGCTATTCTGAATTGATGATGTTGGCAGCAGGCCCGTACGCCTTGCCTTTGGTTCGTGAAGCCATGGAGGCGGGTTGGCAGGGGGATCACGTAGGCGCAGCCCATTGCGCCCCGTTAGCGAGCACTTACTTCAACATGCGAAAAACAACAATTTACGGTGGCTCCAATGAGGTGCAGCGCAATATCGTGTCGCAAACCGTGCTTGGTTAAAAAACAATAGGACTCATAAACATGAATTTCGATTTCACAGACGATCAAGAACAACTGCGCGATGCCGTTCGTAAATGGGTAGACAAAGCGTATACCTTTGAGCACCGCCGCAGCGTTGAGAAAAGCGGTGGTTTTTCTAAAGAAATATATGCTGAACTGGCTGGTCTGGGGTTGACTGGTTTGTATATTTCTGAAGAAGACGGTGGCTTAGGCATGGGGCCTGTTGAGGGCATGGTGGTGATGGAAGAGTTAGGGCGTGGCATCGTTCTGGAGCCATTTGCACAAACTTTAATTGCGAGTGGTTTGCTGTCAGGCTATGCGCCGTCTGCTATCAAAGCGGATTGGTTGCCCAAAATTGCAGCGGGCGAAGCCTTGGTGGTACTGGCATATCAAGAACGCGCAGCACGGTATAACTTAAATGTATGTACTGCTAAAGCCATTAAAACGAATGCAGCCGGCGATAAATATGCTTTGACAGCTATTAAAAGCATAGTACCAGTAGGCGACATGGCGGATGCATTCTTGGTTCCAGCCATGCTAGATGGCAAGATGGCAGTGTTTCTTGTGGAGCGGGCAGCCACTGGCGTTACAACGCGTGGTTATGGCACACAAAACGGTGGGCGCGCTGCAGAATTGACCTTAGCAAACGCACCAGCTGAATTGGTCACTCTGGACGGTTTGACGGCTTTAGAGCACGCAGTCGACATAGGTATTGCAGCAACTTGCGCAGAGGCAGTAGGCGCGATGGATAAAACGGTGGCTATAACTGCTGAGTACATGAACACACGCAAACAGTTTGGTGTGGTTATTAGCAGCTTCCAAGCGCTTCGTCATCGCATGGCGGATGTCAAGATGCAGTTAGAGCTAGCGCGTTCTATGAGCTATTACGCTTCGCTTAAACTCAATGCACCAGTAGCAGAGCGTCGTGCAGCCATGGCACGCGCTAAGTACCAACTGGGCAATTCCATGCGTTTTGTTGGGCAGCAAGCGGTTCAATTGCATGGTGGAATTGGTGTGACTGACGAGTACATCATCAGCCATTACTTCAAATATCTAACTCAGCTTGAGATTGCTTTTGGCGACACCATGCACCAATTGGGTGAAGTGGCTAACCGTATGCAAGATACGGCTGGCGTGTTTGCTTAAAGCAAATTTTCGGTCTTTACTGTCAATTTAACGCACGAAGCGAGTCGACCTATTCAAAGGCTCCGGCTCTGCAAAAACATCAAAGTTGATCAGATTACCTTTGTTGTCGTCTTTTGGAGGCGTGGGCTTGTTTGTTGCAAAACTAGCTTTGTCCGCCTGATCTGGGGCTGGTGTTGCAATCGCCCTTAGTTTAGGCGGTGAATCAGCCATAACGAGATCCATCAATTCCACGGTTGATGCGATGGGTTGCTCGTGCTCGGCTTCTCTATTTTTCTTTTTGCTTCGCAATACACGTTCGTCAAACCGTGGGTCGTCAAAGTGCGGTGGCAAAGAACTGACAATAGTTTCTGCTTTCGATGCTATTTTTGTATCTGTTGGAGTCAGGGCGAGCGGCGCTTCAGAAGCCTCTTCAATGACTTCTATAAATATTTCCTCGTCTTGCGCTTTGTCAGCTACATAGACTTTTATTTCGGGCTCTTGCTCTGGCTCTGGCTCCGCATCAAAACCCGGTTCTGATGTTTCGTGATCGTCATTTTTTGAAACTTCGGACGAGGGATCGTCGACAGTTGTCTCATAAAAATTGGAATGCATAAACTGTGTTGGCTCGTGGTCAACAATGGCGTCATCAGTTTCAGCATCATGCAACCAGCCATAGCCAGCGCGCGAGGCTTGGCGAACGCGTAGCCACAACCACGCAATACAAGCCAGCGTCAATGCTAATAAACCAATCAAACCATAAACCATCAAATTAGAGAACTCACTTTTGCCTGCAAGTTTTTGATTCATCAATGTAGGCATTGACGCTGGAGGTGTTGGTTGCACAGCAGGGGCAGGGGGCGTTACAGCAGCTTGTACAACTGGATCAGGTGATTTGACCTCAGCGGGCATGCCATTGATAGCGCGCCAAACCGCAGTAGCTTGCGCCAGCGCTTGGATTTCTTCCGGTGTTCGCATACCCGTTGGTTCAACCAAGGCTGTCGAGAGTTTTAGGAGAACTTGGCGTTCGTCAGCCAATTCAAAGGTTTCCATTTTCAGTCGTGACTGGCCAACTGCATCAGAAACCATTTCAGTTGTTTTCTTGTTCGTCTTGAGAGCTGTTGTCGTTGCCGCTGGTGTTAACTGCTTTGTTTTTTTCAAGGCAGGGGCGCCTTGTGCCGTTTGTGTGTCCACATTGGCTGCAGATGCTTTTGCCTTAGCTTGTGTACGATTCACGCGCCAATTAGAAACGGGGGCTTGTGCTGTACTCGCGGTTGCGGCAGCAGTAGCTACGGCTATAGCCGGTGTGCTTTCAGCCAGTATGCTGCCAGTTGGTGTATCTGAAGCAAAATCCGTCAAAAAATCGTACTGTCGTGAAACTTTTGAACCGCAATTGCTGCGTAAGATTACTTTTGCCCATGGCTCATTGACAGCTGTCACAGAGCGAATACGAACGGTTGCATCCAAACCATTAGCTGCAGGGGTAAGGTCAAGTCGAACTCGGCCTACATCAAACTTGTTATCTGCTTGAAAAATTTCTGCGGTAAAACATCCTGCAGCCTCTTCTGCCGGCGTTTCCAGCCGCACTTGTACGCTCAAATCAAGCGGGCGTCCAAAGACGGCCGCACCCTTTGCAGAGCCCAGCTGCACAGCTTGGCTCGTCAATGCAGTGAGCAGCAACGTTGTTGAAAAGATATACCTGTTGAGGTGGCGCATATTCACTAGGGTGTATTTTTATTCAAAACTTGCAAGTTTGCTGGTACACATGTCACCAATTTCAAGCCTTTCAAATCACTTATGCCTCGTTTGCTTATGTATCTAAGCGTGTGTTATGTTGTTTTTATCAATTATGAATACTTTTGAAATTAAAGTAAATTTTTACAACCGTAATTTACCGTGAATATTAACCAATTGCAAAAACTGAAGGAAAATTTAACGACAAAGTGTGCGGTTTTTGGCGCCATGCATAAATTTTTTCACTGAGTGTTTGCGAATGTATTAACGTTAGACCGCAACTTATCGCCAAACGCGTGTTTGGTTGCAATTGGCTGATCAAAACTTGTAACAAAGAGGCGTTTCGGTAAGGAGTTTCTATGAACAATTGGGTCTGTCCCGTTTTTATAGCCAACTGCTCTAACTCCTTGATGCGTTTAACGAGCAATGCGGCATCAGAAGGTAAATATCCCACAAAAGCAAAATTTTGCCCATTTAACCCACTCGCGGCCAAAGCCAGCATCAACGAAATCGGCCCTACAAGCGGCATGACTGCAATGCCCAAATCGTGCGCTGCGCGCACCACAGACGAGCCTGGATCTGCAATCGCGGGCATTCCTGCCTCAGAAACCAAACCCACGTCAAAACCGTTCAAGGCTGCAGCCAGCAAAGGTTTGGCATCAAAATTAGCGCCAGCGCTACCTGGATGGTCGCCCTTTTTATGCACCTCTCGCGGCAATTCTTGAATATTGAGGGATTGCAAGGGTTGCACCAAAGGACAAATCTCACCAACACGTTTTAAATACGCGCGGGTAGATTTTGCATTTTCACAGACCCAATACTGCAGTTTGGCTGCAGTTTGTAGCGTTGCAAGAGGCAATACATCGCTCAAAGGCGTCAACGTATTGCAACCAAAGTCTAGCGGGGCCGGCACTAAATATAAGCTGCCTTTGTTGCTAAGTGTGTTCGATGTCATAACAGCTTCACTCCGGCTGCACGCAGCATGTTGCAAGTGCGGATCAAAGGCAAACCCACCAAAGCTGTCGGGTCGTCGTTGTCTATAGATGCGAGCAGCGCGATGCCTAAACCTTCGCTTTTTGCGCTGCCCGCGCAGTCGTAAGGTGTTTCGGCTAACAAATAGGCCGTGATTTCATCGTCCGTTAAATCACGAAAAACCACGTTCACAGCCGCGCAGTCTTGCGCCACAAAGCCTGTGGCATGGCAAACGACAGCTACGGCGGTTTGGAAAACAACTGTTTTGCCTCGCATTTGGCGCAGTTGTAGGGTGGCGCGTTCAAAATTACCGGGTTTGCCTAGTGATAATCCGTCTAAATCAGCCACTTGGTCAGAGCCAATCACCACAGAATCGGGGAATTTTTGCGCTACAGCATGTGCTTTGGCTAACGCTAGCCGTTGGGCAAGTTGCAAGGGCGATTCACCTCTTATAGGTGTTTCGTCGACTTCGGGTGCTTGCACATCGAAGGGAATGCGTAGTCGACTCAAGAGCTCTCGTCGGTAAACCGAGGTCGATCCTAAAATCACGCTGCGATTTTGAACTTTCAAAGTTGTCATAAACATGCCATAAAACAATAATCTAAGCGGTATTTTCGCACTCGTTGGTACACTTGCAGAGCAACAAAGGAAAAAACGAGTGACTGTATGGCAGAGTTAAAAAAAGATTTAAGTTTGAATTTTCGAGCAGATCGCCTGGATGTGGCGGGTTTGGCTCAGGCAAATGGCTACCTAAAAGGGCAAAATTCGCTACAAAAATATGAGCGACTCAGGCAAGAATCATGCCGTCTAGAGGCTGATTTAACCGATTCGGAAAGCATTGTTTGGCAAGCGGAAGGCGAGCTGATTGAAAGCGTGAGCGACAACGTAGGTGGCAGTGTAAAAGTCAAACCGCAAGTCTGGTTGCATCTATCAGCGCAAACGCATTTGCCTCAAACCTGTCAGCGCTGCTTGGGTGAAGTTTCCACGTATTTAGAGTTCGACCGCTCTTACCGTTTTGTGGCGGACGAAGCTACTGCAGAGGCTGAAGATGACGAATGCGAGGAGGATTTGCTGGCCATCAGTCGCGAATTTAACTTATCTGAGCTGATCGAAGACGAGCTCTTGATGGCGCTGCCCCAAGTGCCCATGCACGATGTTTGCCCCGTTCAGCCCAAAATGGCAGCCATTGATGCTGAGTTCGAGGCCTTGGGCGTTGAGGGCAAACCCAATCCGTTTGCAGCCTTAGCGGCTTTAAAAGCTAAAAAGTAGTCATTTCGTTAGGAATGCGCTATAATCGTGGGCTTCGCTGTGCTTAAAGTGTGCAGCTAACGTCCCTTTTTAGTCCATATTCGATGATTTTCAGAGTAAGTCTGGGAGTTTTTGAGTATCTCAGTCCTTTATATCGTTTAGGAGCCACATCATGGCCGTTCAACAAAATAAAAAATCACCGTCTAAGCGCGGTATGCACCGTTCACACAACGCTTTGGTTGTGCCAGGCATTGCTGTCGAGCCAACAACTGGCGAAACACACTTGCGTCACCACATCAGCCCTAACGGCTTTTACCGTGGTCGCCAAGTGTTGAAAAACAAGTCAGACACTGCTGCTGAATAAATTTCAGAACTGAGGTTGGGCGGGCGTTTTTTTAGATAATTAAGCTCGTTTAATGGTCACGTTAGCTGTTGATTGCATGGGAGGCGACCACGGGCCTGTGGTTACCTTGGCGGCTTGCCGTCAATTCCTTGATAAGCACCCAGATGCCGAACTGTTGATGGTCGGCCAACCCGCCGCCTTGGCGGGTTTTTCGCATGCGCGAGCCAAAATCGTCGCTGCCACAGAAGTTGTTGGCATGGATGACCCGCTTGAAATCGCACTTCGCAAGAAAAAAGATTCTTCCATGCGGGTGGCTATCAACCAAGTGAAAGATGGCGCAGCGCAAGCAGCCGTCTCAGCCGGTAACACGGGCGCTTTGATGGCTATCTCTCGCTTTGTTCTTAAAACCATTGACGGTATTGACCGTCCTGCCATCTCTGGCTTGGTTCCCAATGCCACGGGTGACGCCACCATGGTGCTCGATTTGGGTGCTAATGTCGATTGTTCTGCAGAGCATTTGTTACAGTTTGCGGTTATGGGCTCCGCTTTGGTATCGGTATTACGTGGCAACGAAGCCCCCAGTGTTGGGCTGTTGAATATTGGTGAAGAAGACATCAAAGGCAGCGAAGTCATCAAGCAGGCGGGCGAGTTGCTGCGTGCTGCAGCCGCTGCGGGTGATTTGAACTTCTATGGCAATGTTGAGGGCAATGACATTTTCAAAGGAACCGTTGATATTGTGGTCTGTGACGGCTTTGTCGGTAATGTGGCACTCAAAACCACCGAGGGCCTTGCTACCATGTTCAGTACTTTCTTGAAGGCAGAGTTTTCCCGCAACATTTTCACGCGATTTGCTGCTATTTGCGCTTATCCGGTGTTAAAAGCGTTTAAATTCCGTTTTGATCACAGACGTCACAACGGTGCTGCACTGCTAGGTTTGCGCGGTTTGGTCTTCAAAAGTCACGGTTCTGCAGACGTGATGGCGTTTGAAAATGCCCTCAGCCGCGCTTATGAAGCCGCTAAACACGACCTGCTTGAGCGCGTCAAATCACGCATTGCGCATGCTGCACCGCTCTTGAACCGCAGCCAAACTGCAGTTTCACCCTAAATACACGTCAATACAGTTAGTTAGCACTCTCTAAAAGCGCTGTTAAACTTAGTCACTTGGATAACTTTGGGCAAGGTTGACTTGCCTAGCATCTTTTAATGACTCAGCCATCACAGACAAAAAATCAGCTCTTCAAAACTGCGACAACTGCGACAACAACTCGCTTTGCTCGCATCACCGGTACAGGCAGTTACTTGCCGCCCAACCGCGTTACAAATGCTGATTTAGTTAGCCAACTTGCAGCTACGGGCGTTGAAACCAGCGACGATTGGATTGTGGAGCGTACCGGCATTCGTGCCCGGCACTTTTCAGCACAAGGCGTTTTAACCAGTGAACTTGCTGTAGCAGCCGCTAAAAATGCCATGCAAACAGCAGGGCTGCAAGCCAGCGACATTGATTTGATCATTGTCGCCACCTCCACACCAGACATGGTTTTCCCGTCAACCGCCTGCATTGTGCAAAACAAACTGGGCATTGCAGGCTGTGCGGCGTTTGATATTCAAGCCGTTTGCACAGGTTTTGTTTATGCGCTGTCTGTGGCAAACGCCATGATTCAGGCTGGCGCGGCCAACAAAGCCATCGTCATTGGTGCAGAGACATTCTCCAAAATTTTGGACTTCAAAGACCGCACCACTTGCGTGCTGTTTGGCGACGGCGCAGGCGCGGTTGTCTTGGAAGCGTCCGACACACCGGGCATTTTGGCAACCGATTTGCATGCCGATGGCAAACACGTCGGTATTTTGTGCGTTCCAGGCAATGTGAGTGGTGGCGCTGTCGAAGGCGCAGCGTTTTTGCACATGGATGGGCAAGCCGTTTTCAAACTCGCGGTTGGTGTTTTGGCAGATACCGCACGAGCCACATTGGCCAAAGCGGGCAAAACTGAAGCCGATATTGACTGGCTGATTCCCCATCAAGCCAATATCCGCATCATGACCAGCACCGCTAAAAAGCTCAAGTTGGACATGGACAAAGTGGTGGTCACCGTCGACCAACACGGCAACACATCAGCCGCGTCGATTCCACTGGCTCTAGATACAGCCGTCCGCTCCGGACAAGTCAAAAAGGGTCAAACGCTGATGCTAGAAGCCGTTGGTGGTGGTTTTACTTGGGGTTCTGCCTTAATTCAGTATTGATTATTTGTTGATTTTTACTATTAATTTTATAGCTGCTTAGGCAGCAAATACGCCGGCTATAGCCAAATTTTGCACTTAAAAATAGCTATATTATTTATAGCATTAACTTGTAAGGTAGTTTCATGAAACCATTTGCATTCGTCTTCCCAGGTCAAGGTTCGCAATCAGTTGGTATGTTGGACGCGTGGCTCGACAACATCATAGTTGCGCAAACGCTGCAAGAAGCGTCTGACGCGTTGCACGAAGATATTGCCGCCCTCATCAAAAACGGCCCCAAAGAAGCACTGGCGTTGACGACCAACACCCAGCCCGTCATGCTGGTATCCGCCGTGGCAGCGTATCGCGTTTGGCTGGCAGAGACGGGACTAAAACCTGCCGTCGTTGCAGGTCATTCCTTGGGCGAATACTCAGCCTTGGTTGCTTCTGGCGTGTTGACACTCGCGCAAGCCGCGCCGTTGGTGCGCCTACGTGCCCAAGCCATGCAAGACGCCGTGCCAGTGGGGCAGGGCGCGATGGCGGCGATTTTGGGCATGGATGCTGCAAAAATCGCAGCGGCTTGTGTAGAAATTACAAAGGCTTTGGGTGGGGCCGAGTCCGCATCAGAGTCAGTTCAGGCCGCCAACTTCAACGACCCCGGCCAAACCGTCATTTCAGGCAGTAAAGCCGCTGTTGATGCAGCGTGCGAGCAGCTCAAAGCCGCAGGTGCCAAGCGCGCCTTGATCTTGCCAGTTTCAGCTCCCTTCCATTCCCAATTGATGCGTCCAGCCGCTGAAAAACTTGTCGAAGCCCTCAAATCAGTCACTTTCGCAGCGCCGCAAATCCCGGTCATCAACAACATCGACGTCACCGTGCAAACAGATGCCGTAGCCATCAAAGACGCGCTGTATCGCCAAGCTTTTGGTCCTGTGCGCTGGGTGGAATGCGTGGCAGCCATCAAAGCTCGCGGTGTTTCGACGATTGTTGAGTGCGGCCCAGGCAAGGTGTTGGCTGGTATGGTGAAGCGGATTGATGCGGAGTTGACGGGTGCTGCGCTGTTTGACCCAGTTAGTTTGGCTGAAGTTAGAGCGCTCATTCAAGGCTAACAGGGTTAAAAGAAGAATTTTTAAAATTCAAAAATTAGGAGAAATTTATGACAATCAATGTATCTAACCAAGTCGCCCTAGTCACAGGGGCATCGCGCGGCATTGGCGCATCTATAGCGCTCACTTTGGCGGAAGCTGGCTACAAAGTTATCGGAACTGCGACGACGGACGATGGCGCAGCCAAAATTTCAGCAGCTTTAGCGGCTTTTCCGAGCTGCAGTGGCAAAAACCTCAACGTCAACGACGCTGCAGCTGCTGAGGCACTGATTGACGCCATCACCAAAGAGCACGGCGGTTTGCAGGTGTTAGTGAACAACGCTGGCATCACCCGCGACACTTTGGCTATGCGGATGAAAGACGAAGATTGGGACGCTGTGTTGGACACCAATTTGAAAGCTGTTTTTCGCATGTCCCGCGCTGTGATGCGCACCATGATGAAACAACGATATGGCCGCATCATCAACATCACCTCTGTGGTGGGTGCTTCTGGCAACCCCGGCCAAGCCAATTACGCGGCTGCCAAAGCGGGTGTGGCAGGCATGACGCGTGCTTTGGCGCGTGAATTGGGTAGCCGTGGCATCACGGTGAACTGCATCGCCCCAGGTTTTATCGAAACCGACATGACTGGGGGCTTGCCAGAAGAGCAGCAAAAGGCGCTGCTGAGCCAAATTCCACTCGGTCATTTGGGTAAGCCGGCTGATATTGCCAACGCTGTCGCTTTCTTGGCATCACCTTTGGCAGGATATGTGACGGGGCAAGAATTGCATATCAACGGCGGCATGCACATGGTTTAAATACGGCATCAGCTAGAAAATTGACCCAAACACGACTAAAAAGAGCGCAAACTGAGCGTAAATTAAGGATCAATTTAGGGCACTGGCTCTAAGTTGGTTAAAATATCATTTTTCACAACCCTCAGAGGGAATACATGAGCGATATCGAAGCACGCGTTAAAAAAATCATTGCTGAACAACTCGGCGTTGAAGAATCACAAGTCACCGCAGAAAAGTCATTCGTGGCTGATCTGGGCGCTGACTCCTTGGACACCGTTGAATTGGTGATGGCTTTGGAAGACGAGTTTGGCATTGAAATTCCAGACGAAGAAGCTGAAAAAATCACAACCGTGAAAAACGCGATTGACTACGCTATTGCCAACCCAAAAGCGTAATTAGCTAAAGCGTAACTCTAAAACGTAGTTTGATACGTTTTAACTTGATGGACAAACTAGCGCAAACGGCATCGTTTGCAGTGCGTTTGTCCATTTTGTCGTTAGGACTACTGTTTTTTAAGTAGTATCTGCATATTGTTTTTTTTGTTCAATTTTTGATATTTTTTTCGGAGCATCCCTTTTATGTCTCGTAGACGCGTCGTAGTGACAGGTTTAGGTTGTGTCAGCCCCGTGGGCAACACCGTAGAGGCATCTTGGGCAGCACTGCTGGCCGGAAAATCTGGCATTGCCAAAATCACAGGTTTTGACGCCAGCGCCTTCACCACGCATTTTGCGGGTGAGGTGAAAGACTTCAAAATCGAAGACTACATCCCCGAAAAAGAAGCGCGCCACATGGGGCGCTTCATCCACATGGGCATGGCAGCGGCTTGTCAGGCTGTGGCAGATTCAGGCTTGGCGACGGGCGATGCCTTGAGCGAAGAAGAGGCCGTGCGCATAGGGTGCAATATTGGCTCTGGCATTGGCGGTTTGCCCACCATTGAAACCACTCACATTGAATACGTGAACCGTGGCCCACGCCGCATCACGCCGTTTTTTGTGCCAGCCTCCATCATCAACATGATTTCGGGCAATGTGTCGATCAAATTTGGCTTCAAAGGACCAAATATCGCCGTCGTCACCGCTTGCACCACAGGTTTGCACGCCATTGGCACATCGGCACGCATGATCGAGTATGGCGATTGCGATGTCATGATTGCTGGCGGTGCTGAAGCGACGACTTCACCGTTGGGACTCGGTGGCTTTGCTGCAGCACGTGCTTTGAGCACCCGCAACGACGATCCAGCCACCGCATCACGCCCCTGGGACAAAGACCGGGATGGTTTTGTTTTGGGTGAAGGCGCAGGCGTCTTGGTGCTGGAAGAGTACGAACACGCCAAAGCGCGTGGTGCAAAAATCTATGCCGAATTGGCTGGTTTTGGCATGACGGGTGATGCCTACCACATGACCGCGCCCAATGTGGATGGTCCACGACGTTCTATGCAAATGGCGTTGAAGAACGCGGGCGTCAATGCCGACAGCGTGCACTACATCAATGCGCATGGCACATCAACGCCCTTGGGCGACTTGAACGAAACCAACGCTATCAAACTGGCGTTTGGCGACCACGCCAAGAAGACAGTGGTTAATTCCACCAAATCTATGACTGGGCATTTGCTCGGTGGCGCGGGTGGTATTGAGAGTGTGTTTACCGTTTTGGCGATTCACAACCAAAAAAGCCCCCCCACCATCAACATCTTCAACCAAGACCCTGAGTGCGATTTGGACTACTGCGCCAACACCGCGCGCGACCTCAACATCGAAGTTGCCGTGAAAAACAACTTTGGCTTTGGTGGCACCAACGGTACTTTGGTATTCAAGCGCCTGCGCTGAGTTTTTAATTTCTCTAAAGCGTCATTTCCTGAACCACCATCTTGCACCCGCCGTCAGTTATCCCACAGGGGAAGCGGGGTATTTGAGGTGGTTGTTGGCAGGACTTGTCATGTTAGGCGCTGCATCGCTTGGGGTTTTCGGTTATTCCACCAGAGCAGCGTCAAACCCGCTAACTCCGTTGAGCTGGCAATTCGCGCTGGTGGTAACCACATGGCTCATCAGTGTTGCTGCTGTTTTACATTTTTTGCATCAACTGCCGCAAGGCGACGTTGATTTTGATGGCGAAAACTGGTATTTCTTTGATCAAACAACAAAAACAGAGCAAGTTGGCACTGTGAGCGTTCGGCTTGATGTGCAAAACGGCATGCTGCTGCGGTTTGAGAGTGAGTTCAAACGCGTTTCTTGGCTGTGGCTGGAAGCGAAATTTATTGCTGAAAATTCTTCTCAAGATTGGCATGACCTGCGCCGTGCTGTATATTCGCGCCCAGCTATACAGAATTCGCCTGATTTAATATGAAGCCCCCATCAAACTTGCAAGACGACACGCTGCTTCCGGTTGCGCCAGAGCCAGACAGCGATGCCATGCTGGTCGAGCGTACGGTTGCGGGTGATCAGCGGGCGTTTGAATTGCTGGTCATCAAATACCAGCGACGCATTCAGCGCCTGATTGGTCGCATGGTACGCGATGTGGATTTGGTGGACGATATCGCGCAAGAAACCTTTATTCGCGCTTACCGTGCCTTACCCAAATTTCGTGGCGAGGCGCAGTTTTACACCTGGTTGTACCGCATTGCGGTGAATACGGCCAAGAAGTTTTTGTTGGAAATGAAGCGCGACCCAACTGTGTCCATAGGCGCTTTTGGTAACACTGACGAAGACAATGAAACTTTCCAGTCGAAAAACGAACCAA
>JBEGUP010000013.1:0-15436 GCA_041178825.1 Pseudomonadota bacterium
AGTTTTTGTTGGAAATGAAGCGCGACCCAACTGTGTCCATAGGCGCTTTTGGTAACACTGACGAAGACAATGAAACTTTCCAGTCGAAAAACGAACCAACATCAGACGATACGCCTGAAACTCTGTTTGCAGCCAAAGAAATAGCCAGCACCGTTAACGCCGCGATGATGGCACTGCCCGAGGATTTGCGCCAAGCCATTACGCTGCGGGAGATTGATGGCATGAGTTACGAAGACATTGCACAGCTGATGGCATGCCCAATTGGCACAGTGCGGTCTAGGATTTTTAGAGCCAGAGAGGCGATTTCGGCCAAAGTGGGGCCGCTGTTGGAGAAGCAAACTGGCAAGCGTTGGTGATGGGAATGGTGATTGGGATGGTAAAAATACTGTTGAAGATGATGGTGAAAAAATGAGTACTGACAATAATTTACCGATAAATGAGTTTGAAAAAACGCAAATCAGTGATTTGGCTGATGGATTGCTACGCGGCTCTGCATTTGCGGATGCTATGTCTTTGCTGAACAGCAGCAGCCAAGCCCGCGCATATTGGCACGGCTTGCATGTGGCTGGGGATGTTTTGCGTGGAGAAGCTTCTGCCAACACGGTGAATACCGCCAAAGACATGGCTTTTTTAGACACCTTCAGAGCGAATTTAGCCAAGGAATCACCATTGAAAGCCGTTGCGCAAGTGAATGCCGTTCACGATGCTAAGGTTCGCGTCGCAGTTCCCACAGCCAACGACTCTTTCTTCAATTGGAAATGGGTGGGCGGTTTGTCTGCCGCAGCTGCCGTGGTTGCTTTTAGCTGGAATTTGGTCAGCAACACCGCCACTTCGCCAAACGGTGCAGGGGCGCAACTGGCTCAGTCGGCACCACAAGCTGCACCTGTAGTCACCCAAACATCTGCTGGGGCTATGTTGCGTAACCCACAGCTTGACGCTTTGATTGCTGCACATAACCAAGCTGGTGGCAACTCTGCCTTGCAAATGCCATCAGGTTTTTTACGTAGTGCCACATTCAACACCAGTGCGCCGGTAACGATCGTGAACGATAAATGAATAAAAAATTATCATTTTCAATGTATTTTAAGGCTGTAGCCGGCATATTTACTGCCTGCGCAGCTATAAATTCTATAGCAAATGATGACTTAAATACAAGCAAACAACAAGTTGCGCAGACTGTAAGTTCAGCTAAAACCGCTCATGTCGGTGGTTACAGGTCCGTTAACGAGTGGCTGGTTCGCATTCATGATGCCTCGCGCCGGCGTGCCTATACGGGCACATTTGTGGTGTCTGTGGGCTCTGAAATGGCCAGTGCGCGTATTTGGCATGTGTGTGACGGTGAGCAGCAAATGGAGCGGGTAGAGTCGTTGACAGGTGCGCCACGTTCAACGTTCAGGCGCAACAACCAAGTCGTCACATTTTTTCCAGAGACCAAGGTGGCTCGTTCAGAGGAACGCGAGTCGCTGGGTATTTTCCCGAATTTTCTGAAATCCAAAGACAGCGCGATTGCCGAGTTTTACAACATCAAAATGCTGGATGTCGAGCGGGTGGCGGGTTTTGATGCGGAAGTGGTGCAATTGGTCGCCAAAGACAACTTGCGCTACAGCTACCGTATTTGGACCGAGCGCAAGACCGGTTTGGTGGTGAAGTTGCAAACATTAGATTCAAACGGCGGCGTGATTGAGCAGACGGCATTCTCAGAGTTGAACTTAGATGCGCCCGTGAAGATGGACAAACTGGCCGCCATGATGAATAACACGACCGGCCACAAGTTAGAGCGGCTTGAAATGAATAAAACAACCGCTATATCGCAGGGGTGGACCATGTCGCGCGGTGTGCCTGGGTTTGCACCAGTGAGTTGTTTTAAGCGGACGGAGGCGATGCAGTGGATTTTCTCAGACGGTTTAGCGGCAGTGTCTTTGTTTGTAGAACCCTTTGACCGCAAACGCCACACACAGGAAGGCGCTTGGGCTATGGGAGCCACGCAAACTCTCGTTAAGCGCATGGATGATTGGTGGCTAACAGCGGTGGGCGAAGTACCTGCACCTACTTTGAAGGTGTTTGCGCAGCAGTTAGAACGCAAAAAGTAAGTTTATAAGTTGGGTGAATTTTGTGTTTATTGAATTTTCGATGTGATTTGTTTTGACTAGTTTTGATTGATAGGAACGAGAAAAATGAAGTTTTTCAAAAATTTGCTTGCGAGTATGGCTGTTTTTGCTTTGGCTGGCGCTTTCTTGCTGCCATTGCAGACAGCAGCACAAGTACGCGGCTTGCCAGATTTCACAGAATTGGTGGACCAAGTGGGGCCTTCTGTGGTGAATATCCGAACCATGGAGAAAGCAAGTAGCCGTAGTGCTATTGGTGGCGGTAGTGGCTCAGAGTCAGACGAAGACATTCAAGAATTGCTGCGCAAATTCTTTGGCGACCGCATGCCTGGCGCACCCAAAGCTGACCCAAAAGCTGATCCAAAGGCAGAAAAATCTGACCCAAAAACACCGAAACGCCGTGTGCCAGAGTCACGCGAAGACCAGCCGCGAGGTGTGGGTTCAGGCTTTATATTGAGTGCGGATGGTTTGGTCATGACTAACGCGCATGTGGTTGAAGGTGCTGATGAGGTGCTGGTAACGCTAACAGACAAACGCGAATTCAAGGCCAAAATCATCGGCTCAGACAAACGCACTGATGTTGCGGTCATTAAAATTGAAGCCTCTGGCCTGCCTGCGGTGAAGATTGGCGATGTGAATCGACTCAAAGTGGGCGAGTGGGTGATGGCGATTGGCTCGCCGTTTGGCTTGGAAAACACAGTTACCGCAGGCATCGTCAGCGCCAAGCAGCGCGATACAGGCGATTATTTGCCCTTGATTCAAACTGATGTGGCCATCAACCCTGGTAATTCAGGCGGCCCGCTGATCAATATGCGTGGCGAGGTGGTTGGTATCAACAGCCAAATTTATTCACGCTCAGGCGGCTTCCAAGGCATTTCGTTTGCTATTCCCATCGATGAAGCAACACGCGTCAGTGACCAACTGAGAACCACTGGCCGCGTGTCGCGTGGGCGCATTGGCGTGCAAATCGACCAAGTCAGCAAAGAAATTGCTGAATCTATCGGTTTGCCTAAGGCGCAAGGTGCTTTGGTGCGTGGCGTGGAAGCCGGCGCACCAGCCGCGCTGGCTGGTGTTGAAGCGGGCGATGTGATTTTGAAGTTTGGTGGCGCAACGATTGAAAAATCTGCCGATCTACCGCGCTTTGTTGGTAACACCAAACCGGGTAGCAAGAGCACGCTCAGTGTCTTCAGGCGCGGTGCGACCAAGGAGTTGGTTGTGACCGTTGGCGAATTTGAAGATGAGAAAGTAGCTAAAAAACCTGCAGCTAAAGACGTCAAACCTAAAGTGGTGACGGCTGCACAAAGCTGGGGATTGGTGGTCAGCGACTTGACTGACACTGCGAAGAGTGATTTGAAGATCAAAGGTGGTGTCAAAGTTGACTCTGCCAGTGACGCTGCCGAGCGTGCAGGTCTACGTGCAGGAGATGTGATCAGCTCGGTAGCAAATATAGAAGTCAACACAGTCAAAGAGTTTGAAGCCGTGCTTGCGAAAATTGACAAAACCAAGACCATTAATGTGCTTTTTAGACGTGGTGAGTGGGCGCAATTTGCCTTGATCAAACCATCAAAATAGGCTGTTCTGGCTTGGTTTCAGCCAGATTCAGCGCACAAAGACCTCAATCTATTCATGGTTTTGAGGTCTTTTTCTTCGCAGTTTTGTCAGAAAAAGGCCAATAATTTATTTATTTTTATTTATTTTCAAGCTCTAAAAAGTGTGCGCTTACTAACTTAATTTTAAAACTTACGATAAAATTAGATAAAATCAGTGCTCGAAAATGCAGATTTGTAGCATATTTAATCAGTTTTTAGATACTTTATGACTTTGCCCACAACAGTCCACCGACGATCCACAGATCGCCCACAAGTTGTTCAGTGGTTAAATGGTAAAACTGTGACTAAGCTGTGAATAACTTTTCGTTGCTGCCCTGCAACATCCCATGTCAACAGATTTTGGGGCTTCACAAACCGGCTTTTTTGCCTACAATGAAGTTCCAACTATCGCAGTTGCCATGCTTGTTGGTTTCAGGGCGCGTCACAATTCGACGCGCCCTTTTTTATGTCCACTTTGCTTCACTAGGTAATGGCACTCGTTTTAATTCAATCACTTAAAGCATCACGTTGATGAATCACATCAGAAATTTTTCGATCATTGCGCATATTGATCATGGTAAATCTACTCTCGCTGATCGTTTGATACAGCGTTGTGGCGGTCTAGAAGCGCGTGATATGTCGGCACAAGTTTTGGACTCGATGGACATCGAGAAAGAGCGTGGGATAACCATCAAAGCGCAGACTGCAGCGCTGCATTACAAAGCAAAAAATGGTGAAATTTATAACCTCAATTTGATCGACACACCGGGCCATGTTGACTTCTCTTACGAAGTATCACGTTCGCTTAGCGCATGTGAAGGCGCATTGTTGGTTGTGGATGCCAGCCAAGGGGTTGAAGCGCAAACTGTAGCGAATTGCTATACCGCGCTAGACCTTGGTGTGGAAGTTGTTCCTGTGCTCAACAAAATGGATTTGCCCAATGCTGATCCTGAAGGCGCGCGCAAAGAAATTGAAGATGTGATCGGCATTGACGCGACTGACGCGATTTCATGTTCCGCGAAAACTGGCTTGGGTATCGACGACATCTTAGAGATGGTTGTCGCTAAAGTTCCATCACCGCGCGGTAACCCTGATGCACCGCTGCGTGCCATGATCATTGATAGCTGGTTTGACAGCTATGTTGGCGTGGTGATGTTGGTGCGTGTGGTGGATGGCCGTTTGGCGAAGAACGATCGCATCAAGATGATGGCGACAGGTGCGATGTACAACGCTGACAAAGTAGGCGTCTTTACACCAACGGACGTCGAACGCCCAGCTCTAGAAACAGGCGAAGTGGGTTACATCATTGCGGGTATCAAAGAGCTGCAAGCCGCCAAGGTGGGCGATACGGTGACTTTGATCAAAGCCGGCTCCGGCGGTGCAGCATTCACAGCGACTGAGCCTTTGCCTGGTTTTAAAGAAATCCAGCCACAAGTGTTTGCAGGTTTGTACCCCACTGAAGCCAATCAATATGAAGGTTTGCGCGATAGTTTGGAGAAACTTAAACTCAACGATGCATCTTTACAGTACGAACCAGAAGTTAGTCAGGCATTGGGTTTTGGTTTTCGATGTGGCTTCTTGGGGCTTTTGCACATGGAAATTGTGCAAGAGCGCTTGGAGCGTGAGTTTGATCAAGACCTGATCACGACAGCGCCAAGTGTTGTTTATGAGGTCATGACGTCCGACGGCGTTGTCACCATGGTCGAGAATCCAGCAAAAATGCCAGAACAAGGCAAAATGACGGAAATCCGTGAACCCATCGTGACCGTGCATTTGTACATGCCACAAGAGTATGTGGGCGCTGTGATGACTTTAGCGAACCAAAAACGCGGGATCCAGTTAGATATGACCTATGCAGGTCGTCAAGTGAAGCTGACCTACGAAATCCCGTTGGGTGAAATTGTGTTGGACTTCTTTGACAAATTGAAGTCGGTTAGTCGCGGCTATGCGTCAATGGATTACGAATTCAAAGAATTCCGCGTGGCAGATGTCGTGAAAGTCGACATTTTGCTGAATGGCGAAAAGGTCGATGCCTTGTCTATCATTGTTCACCGATCACAATCACAGTACCGTGGTCGCGCCGTGGTTGCTAAAATGCGTGAGATCATTGCGCGTCAACAATTTGACGTGGCGATACAGGCGGCCATTGGTGCGAATATCATTGCCCGAGAGTCGCTGAAAGCGTTGCGTAAAAACGTGATTGCCAAGTGCTACGGTGGCGATATTTCGCGGAAAAAGAAATTGTTAGAAAAACAAAAAGCAGGTAAAAAACGCATGAAACAAATTGGCTCTGTTGAGGTTCCCCAAGAAGCGTTTTTAGCCATATTACAGGTTCAAGATTAATGCAATTCATCACGTCCCTCATCCTCGCATGTTTCGTAGGTTACGCTGGTAGCTGGTATTTAGGCATGCATGACGGCAATTTTGCTCTGTTGCTGTTTATGGCTGTTGTCGTGACGGGGTGCTACTGGTTGGCCGAACGTTTTTACTTTTTGCCACAGCGTGAAAAGGCTGCCCAAGCCTTGCAAGATGCCTCCACAGCGCGCATGGAGGAATTGACCAAAATGGGCATCAGCCGTGTTGACGGTGATTTAGCCAATATCCACGTGGCACAAGAGAAGATCAGAGCGCAACCGTGGTGGTTGGATTGGACGGCGGGTTTGTTCCCCGTTATCTTGGTCGTATTCCTATTGCGCTCGTTTTTGTTTGAACCGTTTAAAATTCCGTCAGGCTCGATGATCCCGACCTTGATGATTGGTGATTTGATCTTGGTAAACAAGTTTCATTACGGTGTACGTTTACCAGTGATTAATCAAAAAATCACTGAAGGCAAAGCGCCAGCGCGTGGCGATGTGATGGTGTTTCGCTACCCACCTAGACCTAGTCAAGATTACATCAAACGAGTCGTTGGTATACCGGGTGATGAGGTAGCGTATTTGAACAAAAAGTTAACAATCAACGGCAAACCGCTCAGCACAAACAGTCTACCTGACTTTTTTGACGACGACACCATGCATTATTCAAAGCAATTTGAAGAGCTTTTGGGTGAAAAACCGCACCGTTTGTTGAATGAAGAAACGCAACCCGCCTTTGTTTCTGGGGCTAGTGATTTTGAATTCAAGCAGAATTGCAACTACAGCATTGAAGGCGTTGTTTGCAAAGTACCAGCTGGTCATTATTTCATGATGGGCGATAACCGCGATAATTCGTTAGATTCACGCTACTGGGGTTTTGTACCTGATAAAAACATCGTGGGTAAAGCCTTTTATGTATGGATGAATTTTGGCGATTTGAAGCGTATTGGTTCATTCAATTGATCAGGTACCAGTTGTCGTTTTGTAACTTAAATATCTTTGTTAAATAATTTTTTTGGAGATCGCTATGACTAATTTGTCTCAATTGAAATCTAAACAGCGCGGCGCTACCTTTTTGGGTATGCTATTTGTGGCTGCCATCATCGGTATTTTGTTCATTGTTGGGGCAAAAGTGGCGCCTACAGTGATCGAATACCAAGCTATTTTAAAAGCAGTCAACACAGCAAAAATGGGTAGTTCTGTCGCTGAGGTTCGTAGCATGTTCGATAAAAATCAAGCGACTGGGTATTTTGACGCTATCAGCAGTAAAGACTTGGTGATTGAAAAAATTGCCGACAAGCATGTTGTCAGCTTTGCCTATCAGAAGGAAATCGCATTGGCGGGTCCAGCTTATTTGTTGCTCAAATACGAAGGCAAAAGCAATTAAATGAGATTTCAGATTTCGTCTAAATTCGCCTAAAGGGCGACTCCTTTCAACGTGACAACACCTTTGATTGGCCTACAAACACGGCTGCAACATCAGTTTAAAGACATTGCACTGCTACAGCGAGCAGTGACGCACAGAAGTTTTTCAATCGACCACAACGAACGTCTTGAGTTTTTAGGCGATTCCGTCCTGGGTATGGTCATTGCTGGTATTTTGTACGAGCGACTCAAAGATTTGCCTGAGGGGGATTTGTCGCGTGTACGTGCGAATTTGGTGCGACAAGAGACTTTGCATCAGCTGGCGCTAGAGCTGCGCATTCCTGAAGTGCTGCGTCTGGGTGAAGGCGAATCTAAATCAGGTGGTCAAAAACGTCCGTCCATCTTGGCTGATGCCTTAGAAGCTTTGATAGGCGCGGTGTATTTAGATGCGGGTTTTGAGGTGGCGCAGGCCTTGGTGACTCGTCTATTTAAAGCCGTCGACATCAACCCGCAAATGCAAGCTATTGGCAAAGATCCCAAAACCGAGTTGCAAGAATGGTTGCAAGGTCGCAAAATGAGGTTACCTATTTACCGCGTGGTCGGGACTTTAGGCGCTGCACATGAGCAAACATTTGAAGTCGAATGTGAAATTGACGAACTGAATTTGAATGAACGCGGCATTGGAAGCTCGCGCCGCGCTGGCGAGCAAGCTGCTGCTGCCGTGATGTTGCAATGCATTAAAACTGCTCTAAAAGCAAACGTAAAAACTAATAATAAAAACGATCATAAAAAATGAATGCTACAAAAATAATAGCTACTGAGTCATTAAATACATCGGATAAAGTTGAATTTAATGCGAAATTCAAGGATGAAAATTCAGATGTTCCTGCGCCCACTGCAGAACAAGATCGCATCACCGCTATGCTAGGAGCGGCGGCTACACCAAAAACTGTTAGCCAAGTTCCTGTTGAATCGCAGCGTTGCGGATTGATTGCCATTGTGGGCAAACCCAACGTTGGTAAATCCACCTTGTTGAATGCCTTGGTAGGTCAAAAAATCAGTATCACGTCGCGCAAAGCGCAAACCACGCGTCATCGCATCACTGGTATGTCAACCCGTGGTGACGTGCAGTTTGTGTTTGTGGATACGCCTGGTTTTCAAACACTGCATGGCAATGCTTTAAACCGCTCATTGAACAAAGCTGTGCAAGGTGCAGTGGGTGATGTTGATTTGGTGCTGTTTGTGGTTGAAGCTGGACGATCGAACATGGCTGATGACAAAGTCGTTTCTTTGTTAAGTAACGACATTCCCACGCTGTTGATTGCTAATAAATTAGACATGGTGCACCGCCGTGGCGACATTGCACCTTGGTTGCAAAATATGCAGGCTCAACATAAATTTGATGAGTTTGTGCCCATGTCAGCAAAAAACGCCAAAGATATTGAACGTTTGTTTGGCATTTGCGAGAAATACTTGCCACAGCAGCCCTGGATGTATGACGCTGAAGAATTGACAGACAAAAGCGAAAAATTCTTAGCCGGTGAAATGGTGCGCGAAAAGCTGTTTCGTTTGACCGGTGACGAGTTGCCATACACATCTACCGTGGTGATTGATAAGTTTGAAGAAGAAGCACCCAAGAAAAAGGGACAAAAACGCTTGGTCAAAGTTGCCGCAACCATCATTGTCGAGCGCGATGGTCACAAAGCGATGGTAATTGGTGACAAAGGCGAGCGTATCAAACGCATCGGCACTGAAACCCGTGTCGAGCTTGAACGCTTGATGGATGCAAAAGTGTTCATCGAGCTATGGGTGAAGGTACGCTCTGGTTGGGCCGATGACGAAGCACGGGTACGCTCGTTTGGCTACGAGTAATGTGCCCCCACGCTCGCCACTTCGTGTGCTTCGCTGCCCCCCGAGGGGGCTAATTCCCCTTGAGGCGGCTCAGCGGGGAATTGATGAATAAACGCATCGTTGACGAGCCCGCTTATGTGCTGCACCGCTATGACTGGAGCGAGTCCAGCCTGATTCTTGAGGTGTTGACGCGTCACCATGGTCGTATTGCCCTCGTCGCTAAGGGCGCGAAAAAACCCAGTTCCAACTTTCGCCCGATTTTATTGCCACTGCAGCCATTGCACTTGGCTTTTGGCGGCGATGCTGAAATCCGCACTTTGCGCAGTTCCGAGTGGATGGGCGGTCATGTGATGCCTACAGGCGAGGCGTTGATGGCGGGTTATTACCTCAATGAGTTGCTGATACGCCTTTTGGCGCGTGACGACCCGCATCCAGCTTTGTTTGATGCCTATGCTTTGACCGTCCACATCATCGCGCAAGAGGGCAGAGGATCGGGTAATGGCACTGAAAGCCTGCAAACCTTAGAAGTTGCCTTGCGCGCTTTTGAACTGATGCTGTTGCGAGAAATTGGTTTTTTGCCTTCTTTGAAATCACAAACAGCAAATTTGGCAAATTTGCAGGCTGATACCGCTTACGTGCTTATCCCGGAAGGCGGCTTGAGGGCTGCGCATGCAGAAGATCGCAGCAGTTTGACGGGGACGCAATGGCTGTCGCTGCAAGCGGCGTTAGATTCTGAAACCCCGTTTTCGCTGCTCCTTCAAGCCTGTAGCACATGTTTGCAACCCCTTAAAACGCAACTGCGTACGCTCTTACATTACCATTGCGGTGTCTCGACTTTAAAAACTCGCCAAATGATGATGGACATTCAAAGTCTATAAATCAGAATCTATGACCACACACTTATCCGTCAATCTCAACAAAGTAGCCTTGGTGCGCAAAACTCGGCATTTGGGGATTCCCAGCGTCACCCGCGCTGCTACGCTGTGTTTGCAAGCAGGCGCGCAGGGCATTACGGTACATCCAAGGCCTGATGAGCGGCACATTCGCGCAACTGATGTGGCTGATTTGTCAGAGTTGATGCAAGCTTGGCCAGACCGTGAGTACAACATCGAAGGCAATCCCTTGCAAAATTTGATGGGTTTTGTGCGGCAATTCAAACCGCATCAAGCGACGTTTGTACCTGATGGGGAAGGCCAATTCACCAGCGACCATGGCTGGAATCCAGCGACTGACACGGACATCTTACGTCCGTTAATCACTGAATGTAAAGCTTTGGGCGTGCGGGTAAGTTTGTTTATGGATGCTGAGCCCTCACACATGGCGTGGGCAAAAACCGTGGGTGCAGATCGGGTGGAGCTGTATACCGAGCCTTATGCAGCAGCATGGGGAACCTCAGCGCAATCAGCGCAGTTAGAGCGCTTCGCCAAAGCTGCGCAAGCTGCCTTAGATGCGGGCTTGGGCGTGAATGCAGGGCATGATTTGAATCGTGATAATTTGACCGCTTTTTTAAAGCAAGTCCCAGGCGTGCAAGAGGTGTCGATAGGGCATGCGCTCATTGCAGACGCTCTAGAGTTGGGCTATACCGCTACGATAGCTGCTTACTTGAGCTGCATTCGTAGTAGCTCTGCATAACCATGATTTACGGCATAGGCACTGATATTTGCGATATTCGCCGCATCAAAGCTGCATTAGACCGCAGCGGTGAGCGCTTTGCGCTAAAAGTGCTGAGTGATGCCGAATTCAAAGTCTGGAAAGCCCGCAGCGCACGCTGGCCCGAGCGCGGTGTGCGATATTTAGCAACTCGGTTTTCTGCCAAAGAAGCATTCAGCAAAGCCATTGGTTTGGGTATGCGTATCCCGATGACGTGGCGATTGTGCGAAATCAGCAAAGCCGCCAGTGGTAAACCAGAGATCGTTTTGCACGGTGGTTTGAAAGACTGGTTTGCAGAAAAGGGGCTAACAGCGCACATCACTGTTACCGATGAAACTGACTATGCCGCTAGTTTTTGTGTGGTTGAAACGATTATTAAAAATAACTAATTCAAACTATTAAAATAGGCATCTAGCCGGCGTATTTGCTGCCTAAGAAGCTATAAAAAACATAGCAAACTTTGCATCCATTTTGTATAATTATCTAACTTAGAAGAGTCCATATCATGACACTGCATGCCCCACTCATCATTGACGTTGCTGGTTTAACGCTGACCAAGCAAGACCGCCAGCGCCTCAAACACCCGCTGGTTGGCGGCATTATTTTGTTTGCGCGCAATTGGCAAAACCGTGAACAACTGAGCCAGTTGTGCGCTGACATCAAACAAGTGAGAAAAGATTTGCTCATCTGCGTTGACCATGAAGGCGGACGCGTTCAACGCTTCAAAACTGATGGCTTCACCCATTTGCCCACCATGCGAACTTTGGGTGATTTGTGGATGAAAGACGCCATGAAAGCAACCAACGCAGCCACAGCATGCGGCTACATTTTGGCGTCAGAGCTGCGCGCTTGCGGCGTCGATTTCAGCTTCACGCCTGTGCTTGATCTTGATTTTGGCGAAAGCAGCGTCATTGGCGACCGCTCTTTCCACCGCGACCCGCGAGTAGCAGCGCTTTTGGCGAAAAGTTTGATGCATGGTTTGCTGCAAAGCGGCATGGCCAATTGCGGCAAGCACTTTCCTGGCCATGGCTTTGTGAAAGCCGATTCGCATACTGATATTCCGTTTGACAAACGCAGTCTCAAAGCCATCTTGGCAGACGATGCTGCGCCGTACAACTGGCTGTCTAGCAGCCTCACCAGTGTTATGCCGGCGCATGTTATTTACCCTAAAGTAGACAGCCGCTCCGCTGGTTTCTCGTCTAAATGGTTAGGCGATATTTTGCGCGGTCAGTGTGGCTTTACAGGTGCGATTTTCAGCGATGATCTGAGTATGGAAGCTGCTACTTTGATTGATGGCAACAAGGTGAGCTACACCCAAGCTGCTATGACCGCTTTGAATGCAGGATGCGACATGGTACTGCTTTGTAACCAATCCGTTGACGGTGGCGAAGCGGTTGATGAGCTGATCAACGGCATGGTTGAAGCCGTGGTCAAACAGCACTGGCAACCGTGTGAAGCAAGCGATCTGCGCCGTTTGGCGCTGCTGCCAACAACGCCAGCGCCTGAGTGGGATGCGTTGATGGTGCAGCCATCGTACATGCAGGCCTTGAGTCTGCTGCCTTGATGAATCATTCTTCTGTAACCAATCTTGCATTGCAAGGCGGTGGCTCGCATGGTGCTTTCACATGGGGCGTCTTGGACGCGCTACTTGAAGATGGACGAGTCTCAATCGAAGGTATCAGCGGCACTAGCGCGGGTGCTATGAATGCTGTGGCTTTGGCGCATGGTTTTGCAGAGGCGCAAGGCAAGAGCAAATTGGGTGCAAATGACGCTGCCCGTGCATCGCTTGCTGATTTTTGGAATGGTGTCGTCAATATGGGTGCTTTGGGCGAGGCGCAACGTGCACCGTTCGATATGTTGATGGGAAGCATGGGTGCTTTCGGTGGTGAGGCATCGCCCATGGGGCAAATGATGTCGTCTATGACCAATATGTGGTCAACTGCAATCACGCAATCCATGTCGCCTTATCAAAACAATCCAATGGACATCAATCCGCTCCATGATTTTTTGGAAAAAAATATTGATTTCGAAGCGATTGCTGCGCTCAAAGCTACCAAACTATTCGTCGTAGCCACTGGTGTTTCAACTGGCAAAGCAGAAGTCTTCAGCGGTAAACGCTTAACTGCAAAAGCGGTGATGGCGTCAGCCTGTTTGCCTACACTTTTCAAAGCGGTTGAAATCGATGGTGAGCATTATTGGGACGGTGGCTATTCTGGCAACCCAGCCATTCACCCCCTGATTTACAACTGCACAAGCCACGACATTATGTTGGTGCAAATCAACCCAATCAAACGCGAAAAACTGCCCACCACGGCGGTAGAAATCATGGATCGCATGAATGAAATCACTTTCAACGCTGGCTTGCTAGCTGAAATGCGTGCGATTGATTTTGTGAAACGCTTGATTTCGCAGGGCAAGCTAGATACCAGTCACTACAAAGATGTGCTGATGCATCGCATAGACGGTGGCGAGCTGCTGGAAGATTACAACGCGGCCAGCAAAGTATCGACCAATAGCCAGATGATTCACAAACTGCGTGATTTGGGGCGTGAATGCACTCAAAAATGGCTCAAGCAGCATGTTGGCCACATTGGCAAACATGCCACGTTGAACATTGCGCGTGATTATTTGGATGACTTGCGCGTCCCCGTGAAGCCATCTTGAAAGTTTTTAAAGTTTTAAAACTTTAAAGATAAACTAAGTGGTTGCTAGCCACAGCAGAGGAGGATTCCCCTCTGTTTTAGGTAAATCCAAGTACGTCATATAAAGCCGTAAATCCAATTCATACTGGTGATATTGCGGCTCCATGTAGGTGCAGAGCTTGTAAAACGCCTTGTCGTGCTCACGCTCTTTGATGTGCGCGAGTTCATGCACCACAATCATTCGCAGTAGTTCAATCGGTACATCTTTAAAAAGCGTTGCAACTCTAATTTCACGTTTAGCTTTGAGCTTGTTGCCCTGCACGCGCGACACTGTGGTGTGTGTTCCCAAAGCATGTTTAATGACCTGAAGTTTGCTGTCATAAGCGACCTTGCTCAGTGGGTCAGCGCCTCTGAGAAACTCATTTTTGAGCGCCATCACATAGTCGAACAAAGCTTTGTCGTTGCGAATGCTATGTGTGGCGCTGTATTTTTTAATTAGCAACTCGCCCAATTTACCAGCTGCGATGATGTCGCGCACCTGAGATTGAACGTCCTCAGAATAATGCGCGAGGTACTTTAAAGGCGCTAAGAGTGATGAGTAAGCGGTCAAACTTCTATACTTAAATGTGCTATATGTGTCGCAGGGCAGGAAACAAAATCACATCACGAATGCTTGGGCTGTCAGTCAGCAACATCATCAAACGGTCAATGCCGATACCGCAGCCGCCGGTTGGAGGCATGCCGTATTCCAAGGCGCGAACAAAGTCGTGGTCATAAAACATGGCTTCGTCATCGCCGCTATCTTTAGCGCTAACTTGGGCGTTGAAGCGGGCGGCTTGGTCTTCGGCGTCGTTCAGCTCACTGAAACCGTTGCCAAATTCGCGGCCTGTAATGTAGAGCTCAAAACGCTCGGTCACCTCTGGACGGTCATCGTTGGCTCGTGCCAATGGCGAAATCTCGGTGGGGTGTTCCATGATGAAAGTGGGTTGCCACAGCTTTTCTTCAACCGTTTCTTCGAAGTACAACACTTGCAAACTCGCCAATGAACGGGTCGACAATTTGTGCTTTTCTTCAGACATGCCGATTTTGCGCAGGGCATTTATGAGCCAGGTTGCATCGTTCACGTTGCTACCCGCTTCGGTATGTTTCACAATCGCTTCCACAATCGTCAAGCGCTCAAACGGCTGGCTCAAATCGACAGCCTTACCGCCGTAGGTGAGTTGTAGCGAGCCAGTGGCTTTTTGCGCCACATCGCGAATGATGGCTTCGGTGTACGCCATCAAATCGTTGTAATCCCAATACGCCGCGTAGAACTCCATCATGGTGAATTCGGGGTTGTGGCGTACGCTGATACCTTCGTTACGGTAGCTGCGGTTGATTTCAAACACGCGTTCAAAACCGCCCACGATCAGCCGCTTCAAATACAGCTCTGGCGCGATGCGCAAGAACATCTCTTGATCCAGGGCGTTGTGGTGCGTTTTGAACGGTTTGGCATTTGCACCACCTGGAATGGGGTGCAACATCGGCGTTTCCACCTCTAAAAACTCGTTAGCCACCATGAATTCACGAATCGCGCTGACTGCTTTGCTACGCGCTTTAAAACGGTTGCGGGTGGACTCGTCGGTGATCAAATCGACATAGCGCTGGCGGTATTTGGTCTCTTGGTCGGCCATGCCGTGGAATTTATCGGGCAGTGGGCGCAGGCTTTTGGTCAACAAGCGCACTTCAGTCGCGTGAATGGACAATTCACCCGTTTTCGTTTTGAACAGTGTGCCCACGCAGGCCACGATGTCACCTAAATCCCAGTGCTTAAAGCTGCTGTGCAGTTCTTCACCCACACCTTCATTGGTCACATAAATCTGAATCTTGCCTGTGCTGTC
>JBEGUP010000014.1:0-14867 GCA_041178825.1 Pseudomonadota bacterium
GGCGGCCCGAAAAACATGGATCCTAACTTGGTGAAAATCTTGCACGATGCGTTTAAGAAAACGCTAGAAGATCCTAAAGTGTTGGAAGCTTTTGACAAGTTTTATCAGCCTACCATCTATATGAACACTGCTGATTACACAGCCTATGCCGCGCGAACGTTTGCGGCGGAGAAGAAGACGATTGAGCGACTGGGGATGGCCGCGAAGTAAGTTTTAGCCACATCAATATAAAAAAAGCGCCAATTTGGCGCTTTTTTTATTTAATTATTCACCCGTTCATCGATTCACTCACTCACCACAGGTGCATCCACCACAGTGTCGTCTTTGAACAGCGCCAAATCGCGCACGTTCTTTTGAACCGCCACCGCACCAAACAGGCTGAGCAAAAACGACATGGCGTAAAAACCTTTTTCACTAGATGCCAGCGTGGCGTTCCACAAACCGGCAGACAACAAAACCAACACAATGCCCAGAGACAGCCAGCACAAGCCAAAATACAAACCCGTGACTGGAATACCCTCCAAACGGTCACGCACTGATTTTTGCAACGACACGGCGGCGAACAAGCCGTACATCAAAATCGTGAAGTAATAACCGCGCTCGTTCAGTGCCATGCTGGGCGCATTCCACAGCCCAATCAAATACACCAACGCGCCTACCAACAGCGCCACCCAAGAAGCGGCGATAAACGCGCCGGTTGGGCGCTGGAGTTGAATATTCACGGCTTGTTTCATGTCTTGCTTTCTGATTAATTTTGAGAAGCTCGAATTTACCATTAGTTTGCGTTAATTTACAAATTCTCATACGAGGTTTAAATCTGCTCGTCTGGTACATAAAAAGACCTTATCTTTCAGGTAGTATCTGGGTTGACTTGTTGGATTAAGCTGGCAATCAGTTTTGCTTGGCGTTTTTTGCTATTTACTTGGAATTTGCATGAATAAATTATTAATTGGTGGTGGTGTGGCATTAGCTTTGAGCATCGTGGGTGCTGTTGTTGTTGGGCCTAACTATTTAGGTGGAAAAATTGAAGCAGTAACAAAAGCTCAATTGACTACAGCTGTAGACAAGCCGTTTAAGGCCGAATTGGTGAAGTATGAGCGCGGCGCACGCAGCAGTGAGGTGGAGATCAAGATTGGGTTGGATGCGTCATGTATGGCGTCTAATGTGGGGGTCGATAAAACAGCGACCACGCCAGCAGCCGGAGAAGCAGGGAATGACGTTTTCTTGCTGTACCGCGCGCATTTGAGCCACGGCCCTTTTGCGGGCGGTTTGAATGCGGCCAGCTACACGGGTGAGTTGCTTTTGCCACCTGCTTTACAAGCCAAATACGAAGAAGCCACGGGGCAAAAAGTGCTGGCAATGATTACGGGCACGTACGGTTTTAGCGGCTCGTCGGACGAAACGATTACCGTGCCCAAGTTTGACGTAAAAATGGACAAAGACGCAAGCAAGGAGACAGGCAAACTGCAGTTTTTGGGCGTGACGATGGATGTGAAGTCTGACGCTGAGGGCAAAAAGATGATGCTTTCTGGCAACATGCCAGGAGCCGTGTTTGAAAGCAAAGAAGCGAAGGTGACGCTGGGCGCTTTTGATTTCACAGCCAAACTTAACCGTATCGCCCCAGGTATTTGGGAAAGTGAGAGCAGCGGCAAGCTGAAGGACTTGGTTGCCATGGGTGGTGAAAAGCCCATGTTTAAGTTGGAAGGGTTCACCTTCAGCGGCGCAAATACCTTGGACGACAAAAAGATGATGACGTCAAAAGTCAATATGGCAATAGCCAAAATTGGCGCTAACGACAGTAAGAAAGAGTACACCAATGCGGCATACGACTTTGTAATCAATAACCTAGCGGCTGAGCCCATGGCCCGTATTTCTGCCATGCAAAACTGCGGCATGGTACCTGTGCTGAACGCGTTGTTAGGTTCAAAATCAACTAAATCAGGTTTTGCAGGATTGGCAGAGTCATCGCAAGCGATCAATATGAACAGCGAGGCGACATTTAAAACCATGCTGGCAGATTACAAACTGATCGCAGCTGGCAACCCCAGCCTTGACATCAAAAAAATCAGTGTCATGACGCCTGAGGGCTTGGTTGATGTGAACGGCCAAGTCAAATTGGCAGATATTTTAGAGTCGGATTGGGCCTCGCCAATGATGCTCATTCAACGTTTGGATGCCACAGCCAATGTAACGTTTCCATCACAGCTGATACCAGAGGCGATGCAGCTGATGGTGACAAAATCTGTCGCCGATGGCTTTGCGACACAAAAAGACAAACAACTGAGCACGACCCTCAAATGGAGTCAAGGCAAAGGCACACTGAACGGCAAACCGATTGAGAAGATGATGTCGGGTGGATGAGTCAATAATAAACACCAAAATAAAAATAAATATGCCTCTGCCGGCATATTTATCCCCCTCGATAGCTACATTATTTATAGCGAAATATCCACCAAACCTGATGCTTTATTTGACATCAAGTTGCGCACTTGGGCGAGTAGTTCTGCGTCTTGGTAGGGTTTTGTGAGGTAGACGTCGACGCCGGCTTTGTGGCCTTCTTCGCGGTGTTTGGAACTGGTGCGTGAGGTAATCATCACCACTGGTATCGCCGCCCACAGCGGGATTTCTTGCATGCGGCGGGTGAGTTCTAATCCGTTCAAGTTAGGCATTTCAAGGTCGGTAAGGACCACGTCGGGAATTTTGGCGCGTAGGCGCTCTAGGGCTTCGAAGCCGTCGGCAGCGGTGGCCACATCATAGCCAGCGTCTTCCAATAGTTGCTGCATAGAGCGGCGCACGGACCACGCATCGTCAACCACCAGCACGCGGGGCCTTTCGACCGTCAGGCGTTTACGCAGCGCTGTAGTTAATGTTGTATTTAAAGCGCGATTACTTTGATTTTTCGCACTGTTCGCAGCATTTACTGCGCGTTGTAGCTCAGACACACTGAGCAGAAAGAGCGGCCGGCCATCAGCTCGGAAAGCGCCACCCACAATGCCGCGCACACGACGGGTTAACAGACCTACATCTTGCAAAATCAGCTCACGAGATTCTAAAACGGCATCGACCAAGAGGGCAACAGAGCCGCTCAAGCCTTTGGCTAGGACGATGATCCAAGACTGAGCATTTTGCAGGATGTCGGCAGGGCTAACGTCATCTAAATCTAACCATTGCGCTAAAGCAAAGGCGGGGTAATTTTGACCAGCATATTCGAGCTGGACACCTGTATCTGTCACTGAGAATTCCGCCAAACCAGCCGCGACGATACTGCTTATTTGCTCTAGCGGCAAAGCCACTGCTTCGCCCTTGCACTCCACCACCAAAGCATGTGCCACACCACTAGATACGGGCACATGCACAGTAAACGTACTGCCCAGGCCATAGGTGGTATCAATCTCTAAACGACCTTTCAAACTGGTAATGCGGTCGTTCACAATATCCATTCCCACGCCACGACCTGAGGTTTCAGTTACTGCATCGCGGGTACTGAAGCCAGGTTGCAAAATCAGACGCTGTAACTCGGTCTCAGACAAACTGCCAGCAGATGAAATCAAACCAAAGCTAAGGGCTTTCGCTTCAATAGCTGCTAAGTCGAGGCCGCGGCCATCGTCGCTAACGCGTAGTGCCATTTCTTCACCATCACGCTGAAAATCGAGATAAATCGAGCCCTGCTCCATTTTATTAGCCGCTAATCGATCCTGCGGTAGTTCGATGCCATGGTCAACCGCGTTACGTAACAAATGCAAAAGCGGCTCCGCTAAGCGAGATAGTACATCGGCATCAACCACCATGTCTTCACCAGTGATGTGGAGAGCAACTTTGCGCTGAGTAGCAATCGCGGTTTGTGCGACAGTGCGTTTCATGCGAGGAATAATAGTTTTCACTGGAACCATACGGGCAGCTAGCAGCTCTCTATGCTGTGCTGTCAATGCGTAGCCTTCTTGGCGCAACATAGCGACGGATTTCGCTGTTGATTCACGAGCTTGCTGCGCCATGGCAGAGCTATCACGGGCAGCTTCTCCAATAAAACGCGACAAACCGTGCAAAGCATCGTAGCGATCTAACTCTAGCGGGTCAAAGCTGTTATCGTCTGGCCGAACGTTTAGCTGAGCGTCCCGTAGCTGTACGACTTGACTATTCACCATCGCATCCAATTCGCGCAGACGCGCAGTCATCAATTGGTTGCTGCGCTCCATTGCCGTTAGCCAAGTTTCGGTGTCAGACAACAATTTTGACAACCGCTCTGTATGCACAATCGATTGACCGGCGCGTCGCAGCAAACGACTAAGCTGATCGACACCTAGACGCAGTACAGCGGATTCTTGCTGTTTTAATGGGGATGGGATCGTCGCATTTTTTTGAGTAAGAAGTGCAGGTGAAGGATCAGCAGAAGCTTCCGATGATGGTTCAATACTACCAATTTCTCCGCTGCGAATGAGACTAACCCAATCAAGCAATTTTTGCAATATGAGCTTAGCGTTGTTAGGCGCCTCTTCATTTCCTTGCAGATGATTTACCATTTGCTGTAGACAATGCACCGCTTGCATCACATCACGACCCAAAGCTTCGGGTGGACGTTCGCCAGTGCCTTTACTCATTTGCAACTGCTCTGCAGCATGCAACAAAATATCTTCTAGACGGTGTGCTAAACGTGCAATACCTAGCAATCCAATAATGCCACCGCTACCTTTAAGCGTGTGTGCCGTTCGCAGTGCCTCATTCATGCTGGCTTCCGAACATGTTCCCGCTACCCATTGGACGACGACTTGCTCCAGTTCATCTAGCTGTTGTGGTGCATCGACTAAAAGGGCAAATAGCAGTTCAGGATCGACATCGTCCGTCAGTAGCGCCACATCATCATCTGTGGCAGGCTGCTGCAAAAGAGCCAGTTCATCCGCATCATCGTCCGTCATGTCTGGCAGCACAAGTAAGAGACCAGCGACTTCCAAAATATGATCGTCTGCCAACGGCAAAGGACACACGCCGAGGTAAGTCACCATAGTCTCAACCACAGCCGCATTGGCAGGCTGCTCCAAATAAGCTCTGGTTAAATCAGGCCATTCGGCTAACCAAATAACATGCATTGCTCGTTCAGATGCAAATCTGATTGCCTCTAAATCTATCAAATCTTGAGCTAGTTGTTGCGTGAAGGTTAGGATAACCCCAAGATGTGCGCCTAAGCCTTCAAATCCTACTGTTTCAACTGCTTGTTTGAATCGCTCAAGCAAGGACATCATGTCTGCAAGGCCAGTTGGCAGCTGTGATGGCGCGATTTTCCACTGCGAAAGAGTATCGCGCGTAGCTGGTAATTCCTGCTCAAACTCACTGCGCAAGAGCGCAGTCATGACTGAGATCATGTCACTGCTCATAAGTTAATCATTTGATGAATGATATCGATTTGAGAAGCAAGGCAAGCTGTGATTAAGCAACTTTGAATTGTCCCACAGAGTCATTCAGGCGCTGGGCGAACTGTACCAAAGTATTTGTTGCGTCAGTTTGCTGCTCGATGGCACTACTGGTTTCAGCCGTACCTTCGTTCATGCCTTGCACCGTCTTTTGCAGCGCTAACGCCATTTCTTGTTGTTGAACAGAGAATGCCGCAATGCGTTGTACTAAACTGACCAACTCCCCTGTAGCAGCTTGTGTTTGCGTCATCTCTTGACCCGCACTACGTGCTAACTCAGTCTGTGCAACCACGTCTGCAATGAGACGATTCATTGTTATCAAGGTTTCATTAGTTTCCGACTGAATATTGCTCACCAGTTGAGCAATTTCTCCTGTAGCTTGGCGAGAGCTATCAGACAAACGCTGTACCTCTTGAGCCACAACGGCAAAACCGCGACCAGCCTCACCAGCTGTGGCTGCTTGCATTGAAGCGTTCAGTGAGAGTACATGAGTGCGCTCGGAAATAGTGTTGACCAAGGCCACTGCAGATGAGATCTCCTGAGAGCGCTCACCCAAACGCTTAAAGCGTTTTTCAGTCTCTGAAATAACTTCGCGCAGTGAATCCATCCCGCGCATGGTCCCTTCTACCGCCGCTTGAGCAGCCTTGGTCGCGTCTGACGTACGCGCTGCAGCCGCACTAGAGGCTGTTGACAACTGTGCAACCTCACTCATCTGGCGCGTAGCAGTATCTAACGTTACACCCATAGATGCCAACAAGGTACGCTCCCGGTTTGTCGCGCTTTGCACCAGCAGACCTTGTTGTTGCGTTGCCTCTGCCGCTGCACGTACTTGACCTGCAATTTCTTGCACCTCAGTCAAAGTTTGCGCAGTTTCTGCAGCCAATTGATTTACAGATGAAGCTAAAGTGCCAACAATGTCTGAGCTGACCTCCGCACGAGCGGTTAGGTCTTTCTCAGACAACGCGTATACAGATTGCAACAAATTAATCGCTGAGTTGTTAATGTTTTCATTTTCATTAAGTGCCTGCTTCAAAACTGCCTGCCTGTCATCTAACATTTTGTTCAGCGTACCACCCAAATCTTCTAATTCATCCCCCGATGTCACCGTAGAGCGAATGTCATCATCTCCGGAAGATACTCTACGTGCCATATCTGATAATGCGTTTACTGGACGAGTAATTGTTTTCACAAAATAATATGCTGCAGCACCCGCTAGCGCCAAAATCAATAGTGAAATTGCTAGAGTCCGAATGATTGTTTGTTGTCTTAAACTATCAACACCTGCTAATGCTTCGGCCTCATCTTGCTCGGCCAAAATAGCTAAGCGAATTCCATATAAATCCAAAGGCGCGTATGCGGAGAAAACTGGCGTTCCACGATAGTCGCTAATTAATTCAAAACCGCTTTTACCGCTCAAAGCTTGTTTTGAAGCATTTGTATCAACGCTAATCACACCAATTGATGTATTTTTCTTATCCGCATATGCAAGCAAAGTTGGAGACAGTTTTTTAGCGCTTTCATTTAAAAAATCAGCCTTATTTTCTAACAGAAACCGACTATCTGTACGCATCAGTAAATCGCGTCCAACAAGATAAGATTCACCTGTTTTTCCTAAACCTTGGTCAGCCCATTTTTTTTCTGCCGTCATCACACTGGTAATTTTATCGAGCGGTAACTGCATGGCTAAAACGCCAATTACTTTTCCACTTTCTAGAATAGGCACTGCGACAAATGAAGCGTGATCGTCATAAGAGGGCAGATACCGTGCGTAGTCAGACAGAGCGACTGTGTCAGCTTTTTCAGATGCTTTGACTTTTTTATACACTTCGGCCAAACCAGTATTGCTTGCAATTCCATCTGACAAACTAGATGCAAAATCAATCTCTTTAAAAACAGTGTAAACGATACGATCAGTTTGCGTGTCAATCAGAAAAATATCGTACAAGCCGAGCCGTTCTTGTAACGCTGCGAATGATGGATGAAATTTAGCATGTTGAGCCGCATATGGCGATTTTTCAATCGCATCTATCATTTTATTTTTTTCACCCAATTTGTTTTTGTTGTTGACAATATATGCGTGCTGCAAAGCAATCTGCGCATCATCAAGCGCCGCCACCCATTTATCCAAACCCACTGAACGGGTTGGATTTTTACGTGAAAACTCTTCAGAGAATTGTTGTTCATAGAAAATTTTTACATTCTCACGCATGCTATTAATATCAGCGCCCTTGGCAAGATCTGAACCTGCAAGGGGGTAAGTTTGTCGAAAATTTTTATAACCTTCTATGGCCGACGTACTTGCTGCAAAAGCTTGTAATGAACGCACCGAGCTATCGACATAATCACTAACTTGTTGTTTACGAACCTCTCGCAATGAAGTCAACTGTGACTCGACTGCTTGAGTCAAACTTCCACGAGCAAGCTGTACAGAACCACCCCCAACTAAAAGTGAGGTAACGATAACTGGAACAACAGACAGAATAGCCGCGCCTAAAAACATTTTTGTAGCAAGTTTCATTTTTACTTTCTGTATTACGAAGCTATATCAAACTGTTTGATAAAAAATCAACAAACTTAACTGTATTCATTTCGAAATGCACTTTATTTGCAGCCCCACTGGGCTCAACGAAGTTGTTTTTAGCCAAACCTAAACTCAGCTCACGCAGCCGATCAGGTATAACGAGTGAAACGTCTATTTCCTCACGCGTATATTCAATTTGAATTGGCAAGCCAGAGAACAAGATAGCAAAACTGCTATTGCTCGCACTCACATTACTACTATTTTTGTCCGTGTACTCTCCGCCCTTACCGCCCACAAGCAAGCGATGATGACGATGAATAGCTATCGGCGCCGCATTGGGTACAAAATAAACAGACAAATCTACCACTGGGACAATGTCACCATCAATGTTGACAGCTCCGATCAACCAGTTTGGAGCACGCGGAATTTTCGCTAATTCGAAGGTATCAACGATATTGTTAGCCCACTCCATACTAACGGCGAGCGACCAACCTCCGCAAGCAATAACTTGAGCCGAATAAATAGCTGACTCCATGCCGTTGAACGCTATTAATTTAGAGTAACGCTAATATTTCTTCGGTTGCGTATGGCTTAGTCACATAGCCTTTTGCACCTAACATTTGTGCAAATACGCGATCAACCTTTTGGTCTTTGCTGGTCACAAAGACAACTGGTATTACTTTGGTTTCAGGCGTTTGATTAAGCTTGCGTGCAGTTGCAAAACCATCTAAATCGGGCATATTGACATCCATCAAAATAAGATCTGGTTTGTCATTTTTTACTTTTTCAAGCGCGTCTATACCAGTAACAGCAATACTGACTGCGCAGCCCGCATCTAACAAAATTCGCTGTAAATTTTTGGCATCAACCGAAGAATCATCAACAACAAGTATCTTTTTCATAAAATATTTTTACCAAACTATAGAAATGGTCTACTCATAGCAGACCGTAAACATGAAATCTGCTTGAATTTTAAATTGCGCGATTTTTCAGAGAATCGCCTTCAGTCAAGGGCTGCGTGGGATTAACTGCCCGCCACCTTTGAAAAATTGTTGACTCGTCAAATTTAGCTAAAGCAGCACTCAACTTTTTATCGTTAAGTGGCTTTGTTAAATATGCATCACAACCCGCCATAGTGCCACGAATCTTATCAATCGTGCCCCCTTTGCTGGTTAGCATCACAACCACCGGTGCAGGACCGCGTCTTGCCTTGTTGTTTTTAATTGCTTTGCAAGTTTGATAGCCATCTAATCCTGCCATCATGACATCTAAGAACACAAATTGATATGTGTGTGTGCCAACCATCGCCAAAGCCTCCTCACCGCTATGCACCATGTCACACTCGTAACTAAAGTGACGCAAGCGGTTTTGCATGTATTTCAATGCAATATCGCTGTCATCTACAATCAAAACGCGACGCATATCGGTGCTTGGGTTAACTGAATTTGAAGCTGGAACTTGGTCAGACAAACTGTTACTTGAAAAAAAACTAGGCGCTTCATTCAAGGGGACGGATACAGGCTTAATCGTATCAATAGGTGTAGTTAGTAGCGGTGCCGATTTGTTTGTGACACTTGGTACTATTGACACGTTTGAGGTAACACTAGCAAACACATCTGTCGAGTTGGGATTGATAATTACTGGGGGTAAAACGCTAGGTGCAGATTTAGGTATTTCACTCGCATTAAACTCTGTCAAATGATCCAATAAGATCAAAATAGCAGTTAGCTTTATGGGGCGAGGCAATATAGGCCAGCCAGAACCGTAATCTGAACTACCAACGATGATGACCTTCTGCCATGATGCTACGTGAGAACTATGCTTGTCTAGATCTTGCTTGCATGTAGCGTTCAACAGTACCACGCGAGCTTCGTTAGTTCTTTGCGTCAAGCGCCAATGTGGTGCACGTTTTCCTGCTAGGCGGAAAAAGGTTTCAATCGTTGATTTTTCATAATCAGAAAAACCTATGAGAAGAATGTTGTAACCAATCATGTCTCAGATACTCGAATTAAGTTAATGCGCAAGATGGCTGAAAATCACAAAAAATCACGCAAATCCTAGTGGCTAAAATTACACTCAATCACTTCACAAATTCATTAAATTTGCATGAAAAAAGAATACATTAATTCACATAAGCAAAGATCAAATGATGCTTGTATTTGTATGAATTTGTAAATCATAATTAATATTCTTAAGCATTCAACCATGTTCAGAGCGAGCTTATATACAAAAAAAGTGTATGTAATGATTAATTCCAGCTTTGTCGCATTAAAAAGACAAAAAAATCACAACAAATACAAGACATTAACAATTAAGCCAGTCTTAAATTGAGCTCTAACCATTTTTTGAGCATCAAATTTATTTTGAAACCATGCAGGAATTTTTCTATATGGTTGTTCAATTTGCTGGTTTTTGGCTCAACTTTTGTTGAGAAAAAATTTAGGGTATTTTCAATGCCCGTGCGCCATGCCACTGGCTAACGTCACCATACCTATGCCTGCGGCCAACCACAGTATTTGTGCGCTAGTTTGCTTGAAGCTGAGGCGCTTTTGCAGTTGCGGAATCAAATCTGCCAGCGCCACGTAGATAAAGCTGCTGCTAACCAAGACCAAAAAGTAAGGCAAGTAGTCTTGCAGTTGATTCACCAACCAGTAACCCGCCAAGCCGCCAATAGCAGTGACTGAGCCTGCCAGCGAGACTTTGACCAGGGCGATGTGATTGCTGTTGCTTTGGCTGCCCGCGTTACTTTGACTCAAAACGACCAAATCACCCATGTGGTGCGGAATTTCATGCGCAAGCACAGCCAACGCAGCGACCCAGCCTAAGCTTTGGTCAGCCATGAAGGCAGAGGCTATGAGCACGCCGTCACCAAAGCAGTGCACGCTGTCGCCTGTCAGCAATGCCCAGCTACCGGGCTTCTGTGCATGGCTGTGGTGGTGACCATGATGATCGTGCCCATGAGCTAATGCAGCAGTGCAATCAACCGCATTGTGCGAGATGAGCGGTGAAAAAGGCAAGACCACAGGACTGCTTGGGGCCGGGTCGTGGTGTTCATGACCGTGATGCCACAACTCGGCTTTGTCCAACAGGAAAAAGAATATCAAACCCGCAAGCAAAGCGGCAAACAATTCTTTCGCCCCAGCTTGAGCCTCAAACGCCTCTGGCAGCAAGTGCATGAAAGCGGTGGCCAACAGCGCCCCGGCGGCCAAGCTGAGCATGTGCTGGGTGTAGCGAGCAAAAGCACCAAAACTGAGCGCTGCCGCCAGCCAAACGCTACCGATGCCAGCGGCTAAGGTGGCTAAAACGATGTAAATGAGAGTCATAGAAAAGATGAAATGGATGAAAGAGCTGTTATTTAAAAAACTATACGCTCTATGTCAAGCCCCCCATTATGCGGGGCGCTATCTTGTCGTTGAATATCTTGTCACTTATTAGCAACCACTTTCTTGGAGGCCACTTTTTTTGGAACCAACTTTTTGGGAACCAGCCTCTTTGCAGCTACTTTCTTAGTTGCAAGTTTCTTAGCTGGAATCTTCTTAGCTGTAACTTTGGCTTCCACAGCGGCTGGCGCTGCGGCTGAGGCGGCTAAGGGTGTGAAGGCCAGCATCTCGTCGAAGGTTATTTGCATGTACTTGGCCAGCTCTGGCAAATCGGGCATGGCTTTGCGGCAAGCGATCAAACCAAAATCCAGCGAACCGTTGTAGCTTTGCACCGTGACATTGAGCGCCAAACTGTGTGTCACGATAGACACGGGGTAGTAGGTGAGCATTTTTGCACCTGCCAAATACAGCGCCATACCAGGGCCGGGCACGTTGGAAATCGCCAAATTAGCAAGCGGTGACATATTGTTAGCAAGCTTGGAGCGTCCGAACAGGGCGGCTAGACCGCTCAAAATCCACGGCACACCTAATGACGGAAAATCGGTCGGCATGACCGCATTCATATTGGCGGACGCGGCTTTGGCGGCTTTGCTGGCTTGGTTGATAGCCATCAAACGGGCTTTAGGGTCTGCGATGGTACTGGCCAAGCTGATGCGCATCATGGATGCTTGGGTGTTCATATCCGTGTTACCCGCCTCACGCAAACTCACAGGCACACCGGCCAAGAGTGGCTGGTCAGGCACGCAGTTCAAATCTGCCAAATAACGGCGTAACGCGCCTGAGCAAATGGCCATAACCACATCGTTCAGTGTCACGCTATTGCCTTTGGCCACGTGTTTGATGCCCGCCAGCGGAAACGATAAGCTGGAAAAGCTGCGCTGGTTGGTGATGCTGACGTTGATAGGGGTTTTGGGCGCAAACCAGCGGTTTTTTTGCGGGCTGTCCACCATCTCTAAACCTGCAACGCCCAAAACTGGTTCTTCGCTTTTTGGAGGGCGCAGCAAACTGTAGGCCGCTCGCGCCAAGCCAGGCAGGTTTTTAGCCAATTTCGCGCTTTGCACAGCGGTGTTTTTGATGCCAGCAACGGCCAGTTCAGCGATGCCAAAGTTGTCTGTTGCCATGGCACGACGGTTGGGTGCCGGCCGCACATGACGGGGAATAGCCGTCACATCCATGATGGCGGTGGCCAGCGCTACGCCAGCCGCACCATCCAGCGCAGCGTGGTGAACCTTGGAATAAAACCCAACATGTCGTGTATCAGCGGGTGCACCTGCTGGCGCTTTTAATCCTTCAATCACATAAAACTCCCACAGCGGGCGGCTGCGGTCTAGCAGGCTGGAATGCAGCCTACCCACCAATTTGTCCAACTGAACACGGCTTCCTGGTTTAGGCAGCACGGTGCTTCGAATATGGTATTCCATGTCCAAATCTTCATCCGCTACCCAAATCGGGTTGGCCAACTCGAACGGCATGTTGACCAGCTTGCGCCTAAATACCGGCGCAAGGTGCATGCGCTGTGTGATGTGGGCACGCAAGTCTTCAACAAAATCACCGGTGTAACCAGCAGGCAGCTCAAAGATATTGAGTCCACCCACATGCATAGGTTGTTCAGGCGTTTCTAGGTAAAGAAAGGTGGCATCTAGGCCGCTGAGATGGTCCATGCAAAGTCTCCTCGAAAGTATGACAAACCTAGTTAAGGAAATTCAGGCGATGGCTTCAATGTTTCAAGCGGCAGATCACTGATTTCTTTCAACAAATTAGCCAACTGCAAACCCGCCGCGTTAATAAGCGCATGGCCTTTGGCAGCTGTCGCCGCAGCCGCGTTGCCAGCTGCACCTTGCAGGTTGTAGTCTTGCATTTGCCAGCCCAGCTTGGCGCTACTGCCATTACCCAGCACGGGGTATTGAGCGGCACGGTCTTGTGAGGTACTGTGGAAATGTTGCGCCTGCGTCATGTCTATGCCTTTGACGCCCGCTGTTTCTTGCAGTGCCAACATCATCGAAGTTTCAATATCGCCCGCATGGATGCCAAAGCGGTGCTCTTCAGCGGGGAACAACCCCATCACCGCATCGCCTAAGGGCAGGTTGTACCAATTGGCGGAGTAGACGATCAAATCACACTCCGTGCGCAAATCACGCGCCACGATGTCCATGATGCTGGCTTGGCCGCCGTGGCTGTTCAAAATCAGCATTTTTTTGATACCACTGCGTGCCACGCTGCGACCTATATCCATCCACAGGCTGATCACAGTTTGCGCAGACAAGGTGAGCGTGCCCGGAAAACGAATGTGCTCGTTGCTTTTGCCAACTTGTTGGGTGGGCAAAAATAAAACAGGTAAGCCAATTGGCAAATTAGGCAAAGAAGCGTTGACGACACCATCCACCAAAGCCGTGTCCACGCTCACAGGCAAGTGGGGGCCGTGCTGCTCGGTTGCAGCTACTGGCAACACCGCAACCGCCTGCGCGATGCTGGGGCTAGCGGCCAATTGGGCAAACTGGCGGGTGGTTAAATCGGACCAAAAATGGGATGTCAGATGAAAAAGAAGCTTCATCAAAGCATCTTATCAAACAAAGCTGCGTCAGAAAACCTCCATCCCAATGCGCTAAAGTGAGGGTTAGCGCGACTTAACTTCCTCCATTTATCGTTTTGAAAAGAGATTCCCTATGAAATTGCAAGACAAAATCGCCATCGTCACCGGTGCCGCCAGCGGCATTGGCAAAGAAATCGCCCTGACTTACGCCAAAGAAGGCGCGAAAGTAGCGATTGCCGACATGAACCAAGACGCCGCAGAAGCCGCCGCTGCCGAAATGCGCGCTTTGGGGCTACAAGCCATGGGCGTGGCGATGGATGTGACGGACGAGGCGCAAGTGAATGCTGGCGTCACCGCCGTCGTGGCAGCCTGGGGCACGGTCGATATTTTGGTCAGCAACGCAGGCATCCAAATCGTCCACCCCGTGGAAGAATTCAGCCTGGCCGAGTGGCGCAAGATGCTGGCCATCCACCTAGACGGCGCATTTTTGACCACCAAAGCCTGCTTGCCGCACATGTACGCCGGCAAGCGCGGCGGCAGCGTGATCTACATGGGCTCGGTGCATTCGCACGTGGCGTCGATGCTGAAAGCGCCCTACGTCACCGCCAAACACGGCTTGATGGGCTTGTCCAAAGTTGTCGCCAAAGAAGGGGCAGCGCATGGCGTGCGCTCCAACGTGATCTGCCCCGGCTTTGTCCGCACCCCGCTGGTGGACAAGCAAATCCCCGAGCAGGCCGCCAAATTTGGCATCACCGAGGCCGAAGTCATCAAAAACATCATGCTGAAAGACACCGTGGACGGCGAATTCACCACCGTGCAGGACGTGGCCGAGGTGGCGCTGATGTTTGCGGCGTTCCCGAGCAATGCGTTGACGGGGCAATCGCTGATTGTTAGCCACGGCTGGACGATGCAATAACAGGTAATTATTTGCTATTATTTTTATAGCTGTTTAAGCAGCAAATACGCCGGCTGTGGGCGTATTTTAAGAGTCTATTTCAGACTCATTAAGACGCCTATTTACTTGGCAACAAACG
>JBEGUP010000015.1:0-24724 GCA_041178825.1 Pseudomonadota bacterium
CATTGGTCGTGATGACGATGCACGCGTGACAGTGGCTAAAACTGATGTGAACAACATCATGCAGCAACTGAAACTGTACAAATTGGACAACCAAACTTACCCCAGCAGCGAGCAAGGCCTGCAAGCACTCATGACCCGACCAACAGCGGGGCCAGCACCTGCAAACTGGAAGGGTTACATTGAAAAATTACCAAATGACCCATGGGGAAAGCCTTACCAATACCTTAATCCAGGCATCAAAGGCGACGTTGATGTGATGAGCTTTGGCGCAGATGGTGTGGCAGGAGGCGAAGGCAAGAATGCAGATATTGGCTCTTGGCAATAAGGTAAAAGTTAACATTCAGCAAGATACCCAAAAAGGATTCACGCTGATGGAGCTAATGGTGGTGGTTGCCATCATCGCCATTGCCAGCACGGGGGTGATGTTTGCCATTCCAGATGCTGCAGCCACCGCATTAGAACGTGATGCACAGCGGCTAGCAGCTTTGCTGGATTCAGCCCGAGCTCAATCGCGCGCCAGTGGTTTGGCGGTGGTGTGGCGAGCGACGCCTGATGGGTTTAAGTTTGAGGGTTTACCACAAGCCAAAGATGCCAATACGGGCGAGATGGTTGATTTGGTGAAATACCCAACCTCATGGCTGAGCACGGAAACCAAGGTGGCAGAAAACAACCGCTTAGCCAATGTGTTGGTTTTAGGACCGGAACCCATCATCGCGAAGCAGGAGGTAGTGCTGTTGAACGCGGCGCGAAGTTTGACGTTGGCGACCGATGGCATTCGGCCTTTTGGCATCAAATCTAGCGACCCAATCAAGTGAAGACAATTCAGTGAAAAAAACAAGTGGATTCACACTGATTGAAGTATTGGTAGCGCTGGGCATTGTGTCTATCGCGCTACTAGCCGGAATGCGCGCGACGGATTCGTTGGTGAACAATGCACAGCGTTTGTCTGACGTGCTTTTGGGACAAATTTGCGTGGAGAATGAGCTCATCAAAGTTCGACTTAGCAAGTCAATGCCCAACGTGGGCGACAGTACGTTTAGCTGCGAGCAGGCAGGCAAAACCATGGCTGGAAAAATGATTGTCACCGCCACACCCAACCCCAGCTTCAGACGCGTGGATGCGGAAGTGTTTGAGGGCGAAAAGAGTGACAGAAGCATCATCAAACTCTCTACCATCGTCGGGCGGTTTTGATGCTGCACCGCAAAAAGACGATGTATCCGCCCCATCGATATCAGTTACACCGACATATAGGCTTCACACTGGTGGAGCTGCTAGTAGCGCTTGTGGTCATGGCGCTACTAGCCTTGCTGAGCTGGCGTGGGCTAGACGGTATGACACGGGTGCAAACGGCAACGCAAACCAATACAGATGGTGTGCTTGCATTGCAAGCTGGCTTGTCGCAATGGCAAACAGATTTAGATGCACTGATGCTGCAAGATAACATTCCCGGCGTTTCTGGCCTAGATTATGACGGGCAAGTGCTGCGGCTAACAAGGCGGTATGCTGAAACGGGTGAAGACACTAAGAATACATCCAACGACGACAGTGTACGTGTGGTGGCGTGGAGCCAACGCCAGATGGAAGTTGGCTCAGGCAGTGCGTTGACTAACAAAACGCAATGGCTGCGCTGGCAGTCTGCCCCTGTGAAAACACGCGGTGAGCTACTAGCCGCTTGGCTGCAAGCCAAGCAATGGGCCAGTAATGCGACTGAGGAAGACAAAAAGAACGAAGTGACCGTGGTGTCCATAGACAAATGGCAAGTTTTTTATTATCGCAACGATGCTTGGAGCAACGCTTTATCAAGTGCGGATGTGGATGCGCTGATTCCGGGCTCTAAATCAGCACAATTGCCAGATGGTGTGCGCTTGGTACTGACTTTGGCATCTGGGCAAGCACTGGTGGGTACCATCACCCGCGATTGGGCGCGACCGACCCTAGGTGGCGGCAAATGAGCCAGCAAAATACAAAAAGCAGTAAGCGCCACTTAGGTGCAGCGCTGCTATCTGCCATGCTAACGGTTACCTTGGTTGCTACGTTTGCCGCAGCAGCTCTGTGGCAGCAGTGGCGCAGCGTGGAAGTTGAAATCGCTGAGCGTGCGCGTGTGCAAGTGGCTTGGCTGCTGGTGGGAGCCCTGGACTGGTCACGTCTGATCTTGCGTATCGATGGACGGGCTGGCAGCACTGACCATCTGGCGGAACCTTGGGCTGTGGCTTTACAAGAATCGCGTCTTTCTACATTTTTAGCGGCAGATAAAAACAATACTGGCGGTTTAACAGCCGAAGAGCAAGTAGACGCGTTTCTTTCTGGCAATATTGAAGATGCACAATCTAAGCTGAATGTGTTCAATTTGATTGAATCTGGTCAAATATCAGCACCGGATGTAGCAGCATTTAAGAAGCTATTTACCCACTTTAACCTGCCAGAGACTGAACTTGAGGCTTTTGTAACCCGTCTTAAAGCGGCTTCGATAGCAGACTCAGCCGCTAATTCTGCCGCCACAACCTTGCTGATGCCACAACGGGTGCGGCAGCTCACATGGCTAGGATTGAGAGCGCAAACTCTGGCAAAAATCTCACCCTACATCACCCTTCTGCCCAGCAAAACTACGGTCAACATCAACACCGCGCCAGCAGAAGTACTGTTTGCCAGCATCCCTAATCTGGAATTGGCTGATGCAAAATTAGTCGTAGCTGCCCGTGAAAAAACTTTCTTCCCAAGTCTAAGCGAAGCGGCAAGTTCTGTACCAGCGCTCAAAGACAAGCTCAAGGACACCCAACATGGCGTGTCGACTAAGTTTTTTGAAGTAACAGGACGTATTCGTCTTGAGCAAACAGTTGTGGAAGAACATTCTTTGGTTGACAGAAGCGATATTAATCAGGTTAAGACCATCTGGCGCGAACGCTCAGTCGTTGCATCGCCTGAAATACTTACAAACACGACTTCACCAAAGCTTTAATCAGTTGAAACAAAGCCCTAATACAATGCAGTTATGAGTAAGTTGATAGTTTCCCTTCCATATCCAAGCTTAGCCAGCGCTGTAAATTCTGCTAGCACAGCTGTAGCTAGCAACGCGTTATACACGTTTGTGCTGTCAAAAGATGAGTTAAATGATGACCCCAGCAAAGCAAAAACTGGCACGTTGGGATTGAACGAGTTACCCAAAGCTGACGCAACCGTGCTAGTCGTACCTGCACGTGCCATATCTTGGCACCAGATTGACTTACCTAAAGTGCCAAAAACTCGACTTCGTGCGGTGCTTGATGGCTTATTAGAAGAACGTTTACTCGATGACACCAATGAAATGGCTTTTGCTTTGTCACCAGACGCGCAAGCCGGTAGAACAGGTCATGCAAGTAAAACAGAAAAAGGCGTCTGGGTTGCAGCGTGCGATAAAGTTTGGCTGAATCAAGCCATACAAACTTTCGACGCTGCTGGCTGCCGTATTACACAAGTTGTACCCGAGCTTTGGCCACAAAATGCCGTCATCATCAGTATCACAGGCACACCAGAAGAAGCTTGGATTAGCCGAGCCGATGCCGATGGGGTCATGACACTACCCCTGCACTTGGGCGACACCAGCGGCGTTTTACAGGCACTGCTGGCACAATTACCTGCGGACACGACAATAGGGGCAGAACCAGCTGTTGTTGAATTGGCAGAAACAAGTTTATTACCCTACACTGATTTGAAAGTTCAACTCAGACCGCTAACAGCGAGCTTACTTCACAGTGCGACCTCGATTTGGGAGCTGGCTCAATTTGAACAAAGCTTGAGCGGTGATAGCCAAGGCATGAAAAACGTGATTCGCCAATGGCAAGCTTTTTGGCAATCTCCTGCTTGGCGCCCCGCGCGTTGGGGTTTGGTTGCACTTTTATGCGCCAATATTGTGGGTTTAAATGCATGGGCTTGGCAGCAACAAGCAAGTTTGACTAAAAAACGGGCTCAATTAGGGGTAATACTCACGCAATCGTTCCCCAACGTGAAAACTGTGGTCGACCCTGGTTTGCAAATGTCACGCGAGATGGTCTTGCTACGACAAGCGACAGGTGCAAGCAGTGTTCACAATTTTGAATCTATGCTCTCTGCTTTTGGTAACTTAAATAACGCATCATCTGGCGTATTTATCATACCCACAGCTATTGAATATGTAGCAAGTAGTGGCAGCACTAGCGTTAACTTCAAAAATGTCAAACTTGCTTCTACGGAATTAATTGCAGCCCAAGAAAAATTAAAACCCATGGGATATGCACTTTCACAAAATGGTGACATAGCCGCGCTGAAAGTGCAGGCAGCGCCATGATGGATACCTATTTAAACACTTGGCGACAGCTCAAAATGAGCGAGAGGCGCTTAATTTTGATTGCATTCTGGTTAATCACTATAGCCCTGTTGTGGTGGATTGCGATTGCGCCTGCACTAAGAACAATCAAACAAGCACCTGCCCAGCATCGCGAGTTAGACAAACAATTGCTGAGCATGCGAACGCTCAGCGCTGAGGCTAAGAACCTGCAAAGCCAGCCTAAACTTGCTTTGGATGAAGCTCAAAAAGCTTTGCAAAGTTCAGTAACTCAGCGCTTTGGGAATGCAGCACAATTGAATTTGACCGGTGAGCGTGCGAGTTTGACCCTCAAAAATGCCACCCCTCAAGAATTAGCGCTTTGGTTAACGCAAGCACGAGTCAATGCAAGAGCCCTGCCTACAGATGTGAAACTAAACCGAAATGGTGACACTTGGGACGGTACTTTGGTGCTGAATTTGCCTAAAAAATGAAGTTCACACCTAAGCATTCAGTTGCATCACCTTGGCGCTGGGCAATTTCAGGCGCAGTGCTGGGCTTGCTCACAGCCACTATAGCGTTTGCACCTGCAGCTTGGTTGAGCTCTAGTCTTAACTTAGTGAGCCAAGGTCGGGTGGTCTTGAACGAACCCTCTGGTACCGTTTGGAACGGATCTGGCCAATTGGTACTCTCTGGCGGCACGGGTAGTCGAGACGCCACTACCCTTCCAGGCCGTATTCAATGGCGGCTCAAACCTACGGCATCGTTAAGGCTGCAGGCGTTGGTTGATGCTGATTGCTGCACAGTCCAAAGCTTCAACATCTTGGTGTCCCCTCATCTCAATGGCGCAAGTGTTTTGATTCAACCTAGCCAGTCTACCTGGCCTGCAACTCTGTTGACTGGTTTAGGTGCACCCTTTAACACCATTGATTTGCAAGCCAGCTTGAAGTTAAATACGCAACTACTCAAGTTAGAATTAATTAATAAAAAATTAAATATCGATGGTAGTGCCGCCTTAGATGTGCTGGATGCATCTACAAGGCTGTCTACCTTGAGACCTGTGGGCAGCTACCGGTTAAGCTTTCAAAGCAGTCAAGATCTGGCAAAACCAAGTTTAAAGTTAGAAACGCTTTCTGGTAGTTTGCTGCTGTCTGGTAGTGGACAATTGAACGGTAATCGTTGGCGCTTCAATGGTGAAGCCAGTGCTGCGCCAGGTTTTGAGGCCGCATTGAATAATTTTTTAGATATATTGGGGCGCCGCGTGGGTCCGCGCTCCATCATCACCGTAGGCTAAGAGATACATGGATTTTCATTTCAAACTCATTCAAAAACAACATGTTATGAATCGTTTTCAAAACAATTTTGCGATATCTTTAATCGCGGTAGCGGGCTTGCTGTCATTCATGCCGCTTACGTCGCACGCACAAAAACAAGGTGAAGCCATCACATTAAACTTTGTCAATGCGGAGATTGATGCTGTGACCAGAACGATAGGTGTTATCACAGGTCGCAATATGGTCGTTGACCCCCGCGTCAAAGGCACGATGAATTTGTCCAGTGAAAAGGCTATATCACCTGCCGCCGCGTACAACCAGTTTGTGACAGCGTTACGCCTTCAAAGTGTTGTCGTGGTGGAGTCGCAAGGGATTTTTAAAGTTGTTCCTGAGGCTGACGCCAAGCTGCAAACCAGTGTGGTCTCAGCCGGTGGTGTTAATCCTAAAGCGGGTGGCAATCAAATTCTCACGCAAATTTTCAATCTAAATTACGACTCAGCGGCGAATTTATTACCTGTTTTGCGACCGCTTATTAGTCCTAACAACACCATCAACGTCAATCCTGGCAACAACTCTCTCATCATTACTGATTACGCAGACAACTTACAACGTATTGCTAAAATTATTGCTGCGAGCGATATTCCCGCTGCCACAGATGTAGAAATTATTCCGTTAAAGCATGCACTTTCAATTGATTTAGCACCTCTGGTGCTGCGTTTGGTTGATTCTGGTTCATCTTCTGCTGGCGCAGGAGCAGCGGCGACACCAGGGCAGGCTGATACCAGCGTAAAAACTACAGTCATTTCTGAACCTCGCAGCAATTCGCTAATTATCAGGACTGCAAATGCTGCGCGTCTAGCTTTGATCAGGTCATTGGTGGCAAAGCTGGATCAGCCTAGTTCGCAAAGTGCAGCAGGAAACGTGCATGTTGTCTTTTTAAAAAATGCAGATGCACTCAAATTAGCAGTCACACTGCGTGCTTCGCTAGCCTCTATTTCGACAGCAGGAACGAATACGGGCAGCGCCGCAGCTACTGGTGGAGCACCCAGTAACAGCAGTTCAACCGCAAATGCAGCCTCAGCTAGCGTGCAAGCGTCTGCACAACCATCAACAGGTGGGCAAATACAAGCCGACCCTGCTACAAACTCTTTGATCATCACGGCAGCAGAACCACAATACCGGCAACTACGCGCAATCATTGATCAATTAGATGCAAGACGTGCGCAAATATTTGTTGAGTCTTTGATTGCAGAAATCAATTCAGACAAAGCTGCAGAGTTTGGTGTTCAGTGGCAGAACGCATTAGGCAACAGAGCAGACACAAATAATCTGAGCGCCGCGGGCACTAACTATGGATCGGGTGGAAAAAATCTGTTGGCACTTGCGTTGTCAGGCTTGTCCACAACAGCCACAACAACTACAGCGCCAACGGTTTTACCCGCTACTGGCCTAAATGTTGGACTTGGTACGTTAATCGCTGGAAAAACAGTTTTGGGAGTTTTTGCCAACTTTTTACAAACCACTGGCGAAGGCAATATCTTATCAACGCCCAATTTACTGACACTCGATAACGAAGAAGCGAAAATTATTATTGGCCAAAACGTGCCTTTTGTAACCGGTCAATACACCAACAGCTCTAGCAGCTCCAGCAGCGGTGGTACTGTCAACCCATTCCAAACTGTCGAACGAAAAGATGTAGGACTAACTTTAAAAGTAAAGCCGCAGATCAGTGAAAACGGTACGGTTAAATTAGAAATTTTCCAAGAAGTTAGCAGTGTTCAAGCGTCTTCTATCAATTCTACGACTGGCCTTATCACCAACAAACGGTCTATCCAAACCAATGTATTGGTTGAAGACGGTGGGATTGTTGTGTTGGGTGGCTTGCTTCAAGATGAGTATTCAAACAATCAAGAAAAAGTACCGTTATTAGGCGATATTCCGCTGTTTGGAAATCTTTTCAAAACAGAATCGCGTGGTCGTAAAAAAACTAATTTGATGGTTTTTTTACGACCTGTTGTTGTGCGCGATGCAGCAGCAACAGAGCAACTATCGCTTGATCGCTACGACATGATGCGGGCAAGTCAAACTGCTGCGCAACCACCATTCAACATCATCTTGCCCATCAACGATTCTGCCGTATTGCCAACACCAGTATTGCGTTCGTCCAAGCAATTGAAAGTTGTTCCAGCAGAATGAAATATCCTTTGCCCTACGCTTTCGCCAGACAAAACCAGCTTTTATTAGCTGTTGATGACGAAGCTACTGTTTTGTATTTGCATGATGCCACTTCGCGCGATGCAATGTCTGAAGTATTGCGAAAATACAAGATTGGATCAGTGCAAAAGCTACAACAAGATGTCTTGATACAACGTATCAGTGAAGTTTACGCGCAGGGGGAATCCAATGCTGCGTCCATTGTCAGCGAAGTGGAGTCTGATGCTGATTTAAGTCGCATGATGCAAGATCTACCCGCGGTAGAAGACTTGTTAGAGGCCGCCGACGATGCCCCCATTATTCGCATGTTGAATGCCTTGCTCACTCAAGCCGCTCGCGATGGTGCTAGTGATATTCATATTGAGCCCTACGAACGACATTCCAGCGTTCGTTTTAGAGTTGACGGTACTCTGCGTGAGGTTGTACAACCAAATCGTGCCTTACATGCAGCTTTAATCTCTCGCCTAAAAATCATGGCGGATTTGGATATTTCCGAGAAACGTCTACCGCAAGATGGGCGTATTAGTTTGCGCATTGGTACTCGATCTGTTGACGTTCGTGTGAGCACGCTGCCAAGTGCACACGGTGAACGTGCTGTGCTACGTTTACTCGATAAATCAGAAGGCAAGTTAAGTCTTTCTGCTGTAGGCATGGAGGGCGATACTTTAAATCGCTTCACAAGTCTACTAGCTCAACCACACGGTATTATTTTAGTGACGGGCCCAACTGGCTCAGGGAAAACCACAACGCTGTATGCGGCACTGAATCAGCTAGATGCAAATAGTCAAAATATCATGACGGTGGAAGACCCCATTGAATATGAGCTGACTGGTGTTGGGCAAACACAGGTTAATGCCAAAATTGATTTAACTTTTGCCAAGGCACTTCGTGCAATTTTGCGTCAAGACCCAGATGTCATCATGATTGGAGAGATTCGCGATTTTGAGACGGCTCAAATTGCGATTCAAGCATCGTTAACTGGTCATTTGGTGCTTGCAACATTGCACACTAACGATTCAGCCAGCGCTGTAACGCGCTTGACAGACATGGGCGTCGAACCGTTTTTGTTAAGTTCTAGTTTATTAGGCGTGTTGGCTCAACGTTTAGTTCGCAAAATCTGTACGCACTGCGCAGGTGAAGGTTGTAAGCACTGCGCCAAAACTGGCTACCAAGGGCGAACAGGCATTTACGAATTACTGGTCACAAACGATGCCATTCGCGCACAAATCCATAACCACACGAGTGAAGCAGATATTCGAGCTGCTGCTTTAAGCTCAGGCATGCGCTTGATGCGCGAAGATGGCGAACGTTTGGTTCAAAGCAAAATCACGACCCGCGAAGAATTAGTCCGAGTTACTCGAGATTAATGACGTGACTAATGTATTGAACATCGAAATATTTTATGCCGGCTTTTACTTTTGAAGCGTTAGACGATCAAGGCAACACCCGCAAAGGTGTTATTGAAGGCGAATCAGCACGAGTCGTGCGCAGTCTTTTGCGTGCCCAGTCACTGGTTCCATTGAATGTCGAACCTGTGGCTGGTGAAGCGTCAAACGGTTCAACATCTGGTGGATTAAACAACACTCTTTTTACAAGCCGTATATTCAACGCAACGGGGCTAAGTATTTGGACGCGTCAAATTGCAGGCTTGGTAACTTCAGGCTTACCATTAGAAAGAGCACTTACAGCGCTAACCGATGAAGCTGAAGATGAACGTCAGCGCAATTTATTGGCAAGCCTACGTGCTGAGGTCAACGCTGGCAGCACGTTTGCGAAGGCATTGGCACAACATCCCCGTGAATTCTCCAGCATCTATACCGCTGTGATTGGCGCGGGTGAACAAAGTGGTAGCTTGGGACAAGTCCTAGAGCGGTTGGCAGATGACTTAGAAGAACAGCAAGCACTCAAGTCAAAATTAATAGGTGCGGCTTTGTATCCTGCTATTGTCACTTTGGTTGCCATTGTTATAGTTCTTTTTCTTGTTGGCTATGTTGTACCGCAAGTAGCCAACGTATTTGCTGGCACCAAACGTGCATTACCTTTTTTGACAGTCGCCATGCTTGCCATCAGTGATTTTGTTAGAAGCTACGGCTGGCTTGTTTTAATAGCAATTATTGTTGCAACTATAGGTTCGAGGTTAGCGCTGCGCAACGACAATGTCCGTGAAAAATTTGACGCTGCGTGGCTCAACATTCCTTTGATCGGCAAATTAGCGCGTGGCTACAATGCAGCGCGTTTTGCCAGCACTTTAGCGATGCTTGCCACAGCGGGTGTACCCATCTTAAAAAGTCTGCAAGCTGCTGCTATGACCTTAAATAACCGCGCCATGCGAACTGATGCTTTAGACGCTTTGGTCATGGTACGTGAAGGCGCGCCCTTGGCATCAGCCATTGCCCAAAAGAAGCGCTTTCCAGGTATTGTCAGCATGTTTGCACGCTTAGGTGAACAAACTGGACAATTACCTTTGATGCTGTCTCGCGCTGCCAAACAGCTAAGCACAGAAGTGCAACGCAGAGCCATGCATTTAGCAACTTTGCTAGAACCTATGCTGATTGTGACCATGGGATTGGTTGTGATGTTGATTGTGCTAGCGGTACTGCTGCCAATCATCCAGTTGAATCAATTGGTGAAATAATTTCGTAAGCCTTTTTCCTTAATATTTACCCTAATATTTAATTCCCATTTACCTATTCACTTTTTATGTCACAACAACACATCATCGTCAGCACCCAAGCCCGTGTTGGCATCATCACGCTCAATCGTCCTAAGCAGCTCAACGCACTGAATGGCGAATTGATGGACGAGCTAGGCGCTGCGCTAAAAGCATTCGATGCCGATGACGCTATTGGTTGCATGATCATTACCGGTAGTGAAAAAGCCTTTGCTGCTGGCGCGGATATTGGCGCCATGGCTACCTATACATTTTCTGATGTTTACAAAGGTGATTACATCACTCGCAACTGGGAACATATTCGCAACATTCGTAAACCAGTTATTGCTGCAGTCAGTGGCTTTGCCTTGGGCGGTGGTTGTGAACTAGCCATGATGTGTGACTTTATCATCGCGGCAGATAATGCCAAGTTTGGACAACCAGAAATCAAACTTGGCGTGATTCCAGGTGCCGGCGGTACGCAACGATTGCCGCGCGCTATTGGTAAAGCAAAAGCCATGGACATGGCGCTGACAGGCCGCATGATGGATGCGGTTGAGGCTGAACGTGCAGGCTTAGTCAGCCGGGTCGTGCCCTTAGAGAAATTAATGGATGAAGCCTTGGGTGCGGCACTGATGATTTGCGAGTTTTCTCAAATGGCATTGATGGCAGCCAAAGAATCTGTCAATCGCGCCTTTGAAGGTGGCTTGGCAGATGGCATCATGTTTGAGCGCCGTATGTTCCATGCTCTTTTCGCCACAAATGATCAAAAAGAAGGTATGGATGCATTTGTGAACAAACGCAAAGCTAACTTCACACATTCATAAGCCACTGTGGAAACCATTCGCGTTGCGACGTGGAATATACACAAAGGCGTCAATGGCCTTGGTCCAAGAAGGCGTTTAGAAATTCATAATATTGGCTTGGCCATTGACCAATTCGATGCAGATATCATTTGCTTGCAAGAAGTGCGAAAGCACCATCGCGGTGAAGCGCAAAGATTTGCACACTGGCCGGCGCTTGAGCAAGCTGATTTTTTAGCACCGCTGGGCTACACGCCTGTGTACCAAACAAATGCCGTCACCAAGCATGGCGAACACGGCAATGCCCTGCTCACTCGCTGGCCAGTTATCAAGCATCAGCATGAAGACATGTCGGACCATAGATTTGAGCAACGCGGACTGCTACATGTTGAGCTTTTAATTCACCATCGACCAGTTCACGTTGTTGTCGTTCACTTAGGTCTTATCAAATCCAGTAGACGCCGACAAGTGATGCAGTTATGCACTTATCTTCAGCGCGAGATTCCTAAAAATACGCCGTTACTGGTAGCAGGTGATTTCAATGATTGGGGCTCTAGTTGCGAAACGGTCCTGAAATCCGAGCAGCTACGGACCTTCAAAACAAATCCACTCACCTCGAAACGACTGCGCACTTACCCTTCACGATTGCCTTTGATTCAATTTGACTACGTGTTTGCTAGGCATCTAAATGCTGTGAATTCTATAGTCCCCAGCGGCGTACACTGGGCTCGTATGTCAGACCATTTACCTTTGATTGCTGACTTTGAGATTAGTGATTGATGCTGCATCTATGAAACTCGCTGAGCAAAACTGTGAGAACTCAAGCGAATTGCAATTACTTGAAGGTAGTGTTGCTTTTTTTCCTTCCGTCATCCATGCCATTGACAACGCGCAGGTCAGTGTTCAAATGGAAACATATATTTTTGATTTAACGGCAAGTGGTACGCATGTGGCATTGGCTATTGAGAAAGCAGCTAAACGTGGTGTCCCAGTCAAACTTATTGTCGACGGATATGGCACTTCAAATTTACCCCTTGAATGGCACGATAGATTTAAAGCTGCAGGGGTTCAATTTTTAATTTTTCAACCTGTCGTCACGCTTGGTTTTTTAATTCCCAGCCAATGGCGTCGACTACATCGCAAATTATGCGTCGTTGATGGCTGCATCGCATATTGCGGTGGCATCAACATACTTGATGACTGGCATGACCCAAACTATGGTGCATTGAATGCACCACGTTTTGATTTTTGTGTCCGAGTTAGAGGCGAGTTAGCAAAAGATATCCAAAACGCTATGAATGCGTTGTGGGAACGTCTAACCATAGACAAGTCTTTGAATGTGACGCGTGTGAAACATGCTATCGGTACACTGCCCCGAGTTTTAAAAAAACACCATTGGCAAGTTAATTCGCATTCAAAGCCAGGACTCAGCGCATTGGTTTTACGTGACAACATCACCCATCGTGGTCGTATTGAACGCGCATATCTAAAGGCTATTGGTGATGCACGCACTGAAATCATCATTGCAAATGCTTATTTTGTCCCTGGTTCAAAGTTAAGACGTGCTTTGAGACTGGCGGCAAAACGTGGCGTCAAGGTGCAATTACTTTTGCAAGGTAAATACGAATACTTTATGCAATACCACGCTGCTAGACCAATTTACGGCGCTTTGTTAGCAGCCGGCGCAGAGATTTATGAGTATGACAAAAGCTACTTGCATGCCAAGGTAGCGGTTATTGACGGCGTGTGGGCGACCGTTGGCTCTTCAAATCTCGACCCGCTGAGCTTACTCTTGGCCCGTGAAGCCAATATCGTGATGCAAGACACTGACTTTGCTCAAAGCCTGCGCCAGCGCCTCTTAGTAGCCATGGAGAATGAGGGCAAGCGGGTTGACGCCACCCAAATGGCAAATCGACCCTGGACACAACGATTCAACGAGATGATTGCATTTGCGATCATGCGAACAGGACTATGGTTATTTGGAAAACGTTATTGATGCTTCATTCATCTAAAATAATTAGGTTTACTGCTATTATTTTTATAGCTATTCAGGCAATAATTACGCCGGCTACAGCCATAAATTTTATTAAAAATAAACCATCAAATACATGGCAAGGTGTCGTCACTCACATCACAGATGGAGACACGCTACGGGTTCGTCCCATAGGTTTTGCGCTTGGTTCAAATAGCAAGCCTGATACGGTAAGAATCAGAATTGACGGCATAGATGCACCTGAAAGTTGCCAGCTATACGGGGTGAAATCGACTGCCACTTTGAAGAAACTACTTATTTCAAAGCAAGTTACCGTAACCAGCAAACGGTTTGATGATTACGGTCGTGATGTTGCTAAAGTCACGATTGATAACGTAGATGTTGGTGGCTGGATGGTACAAAACGGACACGCATGGTCTTATCACTACAGATTCAACAAAGGTCCATACGGAGCAGAGGAAAAAGCCGCAGAACGTGAGAGGCTTGGTTTGTTCGCCGACGCTTCAGCAGTTAACCCAAAAGATTTTAGGCGCGAGCATGGCTCGTGCTTTTTGCCAACTAAGAATGACCGCAAACACTACAAGTAGCATCGCGCTTGAAGCGCACCTCGTTCCAAGACATATCGCGCCCATCTAGCATTTGCAAACGCCCCGCCAGCGATGTGCCAGCGCCACTGATCAACTTGAGCGTTTCAGCCGCTTGCATCGAGCCAATGATGCCAACCAAAGGTGCAAACACACCCATCGTTGCACAACGCGTTTCTTCTAAACTAGCATCAGGTGGGAAAATGCAGGCATAGCACGGCGATGATTCTGAGCGGCTGTCAAAGACCGTGATCTGCCCATCAAACCGTATCGCCGCTCCAGACACCAAAGGCTTGCGATGTTTCACACAGGCAGCGTTGATGTTGTGGCGGGTCGCAAAGTTGTCGCAGCAATCAACCACCACATCTGCTTGCGCAACCAAAGTATCTAGCATTGCAGCATCAGCGCGGTGCAAGACGGGTGTGACATCAACATCTGCATTGATATTTGCTACTTTATTCATAGCTGATTTGGCTTTAAATTCACCGACATCAGCCATATTGTGTGCTATTTGGCGCTGCAAATTGGTGACATCAACGACATCGTCATCCACCAAGGTGATTCGCCCCACGCCTGCCGTCGCCAAATATAAAACAACTGGTGAACCCAAGCCGCCAGCACCGATAACCAACACGTGTGATTGCAATATTTTCTCTTGCCCTTCAACACTTACTTCATTAAGAAGCAGGTGTCTAGAGTAACGAAGGAGTTGATCGTCAGTCAAAACGGTTCAATTCAAGCCAATTAAAAAAACAGATAACTTCACGAGTGAGTTAATTATCTTTTTTCTCTTCTTTACGCTCAACCAAAGTTTTGCTAACCATGACAGGTCGGCCTTTGAGCTGGTTAATCGCTTGGGCGAGTTGGAAGTCTTTGTCCGAGCCAAACTCTGGCGATTTTCGTTCCGCGACTGGTTTTTTGGCTTCTTCTTCTAAGCGCTTCAAGGCAATTTCACGCTCTTTTTCACGCGCTTCTTTTTTGCTCTCAAGATGCTTTTCCAAATCTGCTTCGCGTGGTTTCAGAGCTGCAAATGGGCTGCCTTCAGCCGTTTCGTCAATCATGACGTCTGGAACAATCCCCTTGGCTTGGATAGATTTTCCACTTGGCGTGTAATATCGCGCAGTTGTGAACTTAACACCTGTCGAACCATCTCCTAATTGCCTAGCTGTTTGAACCGAGCCTTTGCCGAAAGTTTGACTGCCAAGAATTTTGCCGCGCTTGTGGTCTTGTAAAGCGCCTGCAACGATTTCGCTTGCTGATGCTGAACCTTCATTGACGAGCACCACCAAAGGCACTTTTTTAAGCGCTGCTGGCAAGCGTTTCAAAGGATCAGCCCCACCGCGACGCAAATAGAACTCTGGGGAAGCTTTGTAACTAAATTTGCTATCTGCTAACTGCCCATTGGTAGAAACAACTTCAACTTTGTCTGGTAAAAAGGCTGCCGATATGGCGATTGCTGCATCGAGTGATCCACCGGGATCATTTCTCATATCAAGCACCAACCCCTTAAGATTTGGGTCTTGTTTATAAATTTCCTCAATTTTTTTGACAAAATCCTCAACCGTGGGGGTTTGGAACTGAATTAAACGAACCCATGCATAGCCAGGTTCGATGATCTTGCCTTTGACTGATTGCTGTTTTATTTCTTCACGAATAATGGTTACAGGAAAAGTGCGATTTTCTTCTTTGCGGAAGACCGTCAAAATCACTTTGGTGTTGGGCTCGCCACGCATCCGTTTGACTGCTTCATTCAAAGTTAAACCACGCACAGCGGTTGCATCAATTTTGGTGACCAAATCATTTGTTTTAATTCCAGCTCGAAAAGCTGGAGACCCCTCTATTGGGGAAATAACTTTAACCAAGCCTTCTTCAAAACCAACTTCGAGTCCAACGCCAACAAATTTCCCAGACACACTTTCATTAAATTCTTTCCAGCCTTTTTTATCAAAATACTGAGAATGTGGGTCAAGGCTAGAAACCATGCCAGATATAGCGCTTGATATTAGCTTTTTCTCGTCTACAGGCTCAACATAATCGCTTTTGATCAAACCGAACACATTGGCCAGCTGTTGCAGCTCTTCCAACGGCATGGGCGACAAGGCACCGCGCGCTACGGTTTGTAGCGATACGGTTGTGAGCGCACCAGTCAGTGCGCCAACTGAAATCCAACCTGCAATTTTTAATTTATTGCCCATTATTTGCCTTATCGTTTGACCCATTTGTTAACTTAATCTCATTCATAGAAGCCAATATACACCTAAGAGCTTTTTATGAGCACTAAGTTCAGCAATTAACCGTATTAACTCACTCACCTAAATAATAGTGACGAATCGGCTTCAAGTTATCGTCCAGCTCATACACAAGTGGCACGCCATTCGGAATATTCAAGCCCACAATATCCGCATCAGAAATACCGTCCAAATGCTTGACCAAGGCGCGAATCGAGTTGCCATGTGCAGCAATCACCGTGCGTTTACCCGCACGAATGGCGGGAGCTAAGGATTCGTCCCAAAACGGCATCATCCGTGCGACTGTGTCTTTCAAGCACTCGGTCAGCGGGATTTGCTCGGGTTTGAGCTTGGCATAGCGAATGTCGGCGCGTTCGCTGCGCGGATCAGTCGCCTCAAGCGTTGGAGGCGGTACATCGTAGCTGCGGCGCCATAGCAGCACTTGGTCATCGCCGTACTTTTTAGCGGTATCTGCCTTGTTTAAGCCTTGCAGAGCACCGTAATGGCGCTCGTTCAAGCGCCAGCTGTGGACGACGGGCAGCCAAGTGCGATCCATCGCGTCCAAACAATGCCACAAAGTGTGCGTCGCACGCTTCAAAACGCTGGTGTAAGCCACATCAAACTCAAAACCAGCCGCTTTGAGCATTTGCCCTGCTTTTTGTGCTTGTTCAATACCCAAAGGGGTCAAATCGACGTCTGTCCAGCCTGTGAAGCGGTTTTCTAGGTTCCAAGTTGATTCACCGTGGCGAATCAGGACTAATTTATACATATTAATACTTTCTTTGACCTTTTTGGCTGAAATTAGCCATTAAATAGAAAAGGGCGCAGGCTGTATTCTAAAATCTATATCTTTATAGAAAGCTCAACGTGAAATTTATTATTGATAATTGGCAACTTTTTGCAGTCGCTATCGGTTCAGCCGCCATGCTTTTTTGGCCACAAATCAAAGGTGCAACGGGTGGCACGCTCACTTCGGCAGGAGCAGTGCAACTCATGAACCGCGAAAAAGCCGTGGTTATCGACGTGAGCGATGCAGAAGAATTTGCCGCGGGCCATGTCACAAACTCTAAAAACGTGCCATTGAACCAATTGGACGAAAAATTAGCTGGACTGGTAAAAAACAAAGAATTGCCTTTGATTTTGGTTTGCACATCAGGCATTCGCTCAAACCGTGCCGTAGCTACGGCTAAAAAGCTGGGTTTCGCCAATGTGCAAGCCTTGGCCGGCGGGCTTAAAGCTTGGCGCGAAGCCAATTTACCCCTCGAAAAAGCCTAAAACCTCTAAACGACAATCTAAGCGACACTATGCAAGCTGTAAAAATGTACACCACCGCCGTTTGTCCCTACTGCATTCGGGCGAAAAGCGTTCTGAAAGCCAAAGGCGTTGAAGCTATCGAAGAAATTCGTATCGATCAAGACCCCGAAGCCATGAAACACATGATGGAAATCACGGGGAGACGCACTGTGCCGCAAATTTTCATTGGCAACACGCATGTGGGCGGTTGTGATGATTTGATGGCGCTGGACAGCGCCGGTGGCTTGATCAACATGCTGCAGCAAGCTTAATTTACCTGCCTGAAAAGCTATAAAATTAATAGCTGCTCAGGCAGCAAATACGCCGGCTACAGCCATATTTTATGTAGCCACTAAGACGTTAAAATCCACCCCTCCAACGGGTCCGTCTTAGCCGGTAAACCATAGTTTTTAACACCCTTTTCATGCTGTTGCGACGCCCAAGCTGCTTGCAGCATGCACAGCACGGCATCCAAACTGTCGCCACTGGCGTCGTCAATCAAAGCGTCACGCTGTGCATGTGTCAGCTTTAGGCGCAAATTCAGCCGTGTTTGCCCCAACTCTAGATGCGTCACCAAGTCTTTGCGGGCAATCAGCCGCTCAGGCGTTTGTTTGGCTTTGTCGTCTGATTTGTAGCTGCGGTTTTTTAGAATTTCTCTGGCTAGCAGACCGGGATAGCCTTCCAAAGCGACACGACTATTGTCACCGTCACGCAGCGCAGGTAAATAAACGCCCGCTTCCAGCAAGCGCGGCACCCCCGCATGCAGCATGTACGCCACAGGCGGATTCACCCATTTCATGGACGGGCTTGAACCGGCAGGCACATCGGTAGCACGGTGGGCAAATTTGCCGCCCGCTGGCCTTGCATCACAAAAAGCTTTGAAGGTCGTACGGATATTTTCCCGCGACAGGCTGGCGTATTGTTCTATGCAAGCTTTCCATTCGGTTGGCCAACCCAATGTTTCAACCAATTCACGCGGCAAGCCAAACGGCAAATCGAACGCACCCACCCATTGAGCAGGCTGCTTGAGCCAAGCACTAAAGCCTTCAAGGGTTTGAATTTGCTCTAGTTTCGAGAGTGAAACGCGTCCGTTTTGCACCGACCCAATGGCAAAAACGATGGGTTTTTTCTTGCTTGGGCTGCTAGAGAAGTCGCAGCCAACAACCTGCGTCACATGAATGGCTTCAGACTTTGGCAATCAAGCGCGCCCAATGATGCAAGCGGTCGCCATCAGCTCTTCTAATAGCGCCATGGACACAGCGCCAGAGGTTGAGTAGGGGTCAAGCTCTGGCTTTTCAGCGTATTTCAGCAAAATGGAGGAGTTGATTTTCTCCATATTGACCTGACCCATGGTCCAGCCACCGAAACGACGCTCTGTAATTTCTTCGTAATGCAGCAACACAACATCCTTGTGGCGTACGTCTTTTTGAATATGGCCATACAAATCGCTAACTGCATTGCGACCGCCTTCAATGGCTTGCAAAAAGATGCCGCCGCCGTAGCAAAGAATGCCTGTGATGCCGCTGGCAGGGTTAAATTGACGCGATTGCGCCAAAATGGTTTCTATGGATTCGGGTTTTGTATCAACCGCACGGCTGGCGTAAAGTAGGCGAACCAACATATTTCTGTCCTTTTATTGTTGATTTAGGGATATTTATTTTGGTAAATTTACTTTGGTATCAAAGCCAAAAACTCGCGGCGCAAGTTCATGTCTTTCAAAAACACACCGCGCATGACCGAGTTAATCATCTTGCTGTCCATATCTTTCACGCCGCGCCAGCTCATACAAAAGTGGGTAGCTTCCATCACAATCGCCAAACCATCGGGTTGGGTTTTTTGTTGAATCAAGTCGGCCAGTTGTACCACTGCTTCTTCTTGGATTTGCGGTCTGCCCATCACCCACTCTGCCAAACGCGCGTATTTGGATAAGCCAATCACATTGGTATGCTCGTTAGGCAATACACCAATCCACACCTTGCCCATCACCGGGCAAAAGTGATGTGAGCACGCACTTCGCACCACAATCGGGCCCACAATCATCAACTCATTCAAGTGACCAACGTTGGGGAACTCAGTAATCGGCGGCACAGGCTGGTAGCGGCCTTTGAACACTTCGTTCAAATACATTTTGGCGACACGGCGGGCTGTGTTGTTGGTGTTGTGGTCATGCTCGGTGTCAATCACCATGCTGTCCAATACACCCTTCATTTTGCTTTCAACTTCGTCCAGCAGCTTGTCCATCTCGCCTGGCTGAATAAAGTCACTGATATTGTCATTGGCGTAATAGCGCTTTTTGGCAGCCGCCACGCGCTCGCGGATGACGACGGACATTGGGCGTCCCTCATCAGTTATTTGGGTGGTGTCTAGGGCCATAATTTCAGTTTTCTTATCTATATGCTTTGTACTCATGAAAGAATATTACCAGTGTTTGCATAACAGCTAGTCGAATACGGGTTATTCCAACCAAGTTAACCCTGTTGACGTGACAACTAACTGCCAACTAGAATTTTTAACATGAAAACACACCTAAAACCTATCCTCAGCGCACTGCTATCTTTAGCTGCTTTATCGTTCAATCCTGCAGCAAATGCTCAAACAACAGCCAACTTCCCCAGCAAACCGCTGAAAATCGTCGTCCCCTTCGGCGCAGGCGGCATTGCAGACCTGACGGCACGCACCGTGGGCACCAAAATGGCGGAAATTTTGGGGCAACCCGTCGTCATTGAAAACAAACCTGGCGCCGGGGGCATTGCTGCAGGGGATATCGTCGCCAAGTCTGAGCCCGATGGAACCACCATGTTGTTGATGTCAAATGCAACCGCCGTATCTGAAAACCTGTTTAAGACCATGCCTTTTGACACATCAAAAGACTTTGCCCCCGTCACGACTTTAGGTTTTTTCGACATTGCTTTGGTTACAAAGGCAGACTCACCCTACAAAACACTTGCTGAACTGCTAGCTTTTGCCAAAGCTAACCCCGGCAAACTCAACGTCGGCACGATCAACATTGGCAGCACGCAAAACTTGGCTGCGGAGCTGTTCAAATCAACTGCGGCCATCAACGTACAAATCGTCCCCTTCAACGGTACACCCGCCGTGGTGACAGCCCTGCGTGGTGGTCAAATAGATGCGGCGGTAGAGATTTTGGGCCCCGTAAAAACCCAAATCGACGCCAAAGCCATCAACGCCTTGGCCGTGATGGGCTTGAAACGCTCCCCCAGCTTGCCAAATGTACCCACTGCGAAAGAATCAGGCGTAGCCAACATGAATGCAGCCTCTTGGAATGCTTTGGCCGTGGCCGCAAAAACCCCAAAAGACATCGTTGCCAAGCTGCATGATGCAGCTGAGAAAGCCCTAGCCTCGCCAGACGTGAAGAAACGTTTGGCCGATTTGGGCGTAGAAGCTGGCGCTAGCAGCCCTGAAGTGTTGGGCGAACTCCTCAATGCTGAAATCAAGCGCTGGGGTGAGGTGATTGCGCGGGCGAATATTCCAAAGCAATAAAAACTACAACTACAAAACACCACTCAGCGAATCATGATTTCAAAACGCACTCTATTACTTTCAAGTCTCGCAGCGCTGTGCCTCAGCAGCACGGCGTCAGCGCAGCAAAACTGGCCGAACCGCCCTATTCGCCTCGTTGTGCCCTTCACGCCTGGCGGCAGCACAGATATTTTGGGTCGCGCTATCGCGCAAAAACTCAGTGAATCTCTCGGGCAGCCTGTGACGGTAGACAACGTGCCAGGCGCAGGTGGCTCTATTGGCGCGGACAAAGTAGCCAAGTCACCTGCTGATGGCTACACGCTGCTGATGGGACACATCGGCACACTCGCGGTGAACCCGTTGATCTTCCCAAAACTGGCTTACAACCCTGTGAAAGATGCGCTGTTGAAGTCCAAACCCGGGCATTACAACTACGGCACGGGTGGCAACGGCAGCGCGGCGCATTTGGCGACTGAGTATTTGAAGCTGCAAAGCCAAACCTTTATCGTCCACGTGCCGTACCGAGGCGCCGCCCCAGCGGTAACGGACTTGCTTGCGGGACAAACGCAGCTGATTTTTACGGGTGCGCCAGCCTTACTGCCTTTCATTAAATCGGGGCAATTGCGAGCCATTGCGGTGTCAAGCAACAAACGCCTAGAAGCTTTGCCTGATGTACCCACCGTGGCCGAAACTGCTGGTTTCGCGGGTTTTGCAGGTTTTGAAGCCGACCAGTGGTACGGCGTCGTCGCTCCAGCTGGCACGCCGCCAGACATCGTACGCCGGCTTAACACCTTGATTAACCAAGCCCTCAGCTCCCCCGAGCTAAAAACCCGCCTGCAATCCGAAGGCGCAGTAGCCGTCCCCACCACCCCCGAAGCCTACGGCCGCCACATCGCCAAAGAAATTGAACGATGGAGACCTGTGGTGAAGGCTGGGAATATTCAGCCGAGTTGATTAATTCAATCCAGCTTCGTCCCCGTCTTAGCAATCACCCCACCCCACAGCGTTGTGTCTGCCTGCATGCGCAGCGTCAAGCCTTCGGGGGCGGTGCCTAGGGCTTGCCAGCCTTGGTCAAACAGGCGCTGGCGGATGTCTGGGATTCTTACGATTTTGGCGACTTCTTCGGCGATGCGTCTGGCGGTGGCTTCGGGCATGGACGCTGGGGCGAAGATGCCGTTCCAGACGGCTGCGTCGAACTTGGGCAAATTTGCGCCTTCAGCCACGGTGGGCAGCTCTGGCAACAGGGTTGATCGCGAACTGGTGCTGACGGCGAACAATTTCACGCGCCCTGCTTTGGCCTGCGCGACAGCGGCGGACGGCACCATGAAGCCTAAATCGACCTGTTTCCCAATCATCGCGGTGATGACTTGGGCATAGCCTGGGTAGGGAATGTGCGTGGGGGTGATGCCGCTTTGCGATTTGAACAGCTCCATGGCCAAATGCGCGCCCGAGCCTGCGCCTACCGAGCCGTAATTCAGCTTGTCGCCTTGCGCTTTGGCGTAAACCATCAGCTCAGGCAATGTATTGGCCGGCAAACTGGCCGCGCCCACGAGCAGCAAGGGGCTGCTGGCGATGAGGGAAATGGGGCGCAAATCGCGCACGGGGTCAAACGGCAGCTTGCTGTACAGCTGCTTGGCGGACGTGAGTGGGCCGTTGATATTGACGCCCAGCGTGTGCTCGTCAGTCACTTTGGCAACTAGATCGACCCCAATATTGCCACCTGCGCCAGGTTTGTTTTCAATGATGAAGGGCTGGCCGAAGGCTTTAGAAAGTGGCTCAGTCAACAACCGTGCCAGCATGTCTGGCGAGCTGCCAGCGGGAAAGCCGACGATGATGCGGACGGGTTTGGTGGGCCATGCGGGAACGGGCGCGGCCACAGTAGCAACGGTTTTTTTGCTTTGTGCAAAAGCAGTTGGCAAGATTGAAGCGGCCGAAACAGCTGTAAGGGTAGACAATACTTGACGTCGGTTTGCGATCATTTTAGCTTTCTGAAATGTGAATTTTGCTATATATTTAATAGCTACTTAGGCAATAAATACGCCGGCTATATGCCAATTTTCCACTATAAATTTGTACTTTTAAAAGACCACCATTAAAACGTGGCTTTGACAGCCGCCAGCAGCTCAGGCGTGACCTCTGGCATCACCCCAAACCATGATTGAAACGCTGGCCGCGCTTGGTGCAACAGCATGCCTAAACCGCCTGCCGTGGGGTTGCCACGGGCTTTGGCGGCTTTGAGCAGCGGCGTTTCTAGGGGAATGTAAACCACGTCTGACACCAAAGCTGTCACTGGCAGCTTGTCTAAATTCAAATCCAGCGCAGGGTTGCTGCCCATGCCTTGGCTGGTGGTGTTGACGAGCAAGGCGATATCGGCGACCGCATCGTGGCGCTGCGCCCACGGCACGGCGGCTATTTTGGCGCCTAGGTTTTGCGCGAAATCAGTTTTGAATTCGGCTGCTAAATCAGCGGCTGAGCTATCCGTGCGGTTGCACACGCGGATGTCTTTGGCGCCTTTTTCAGCTAAGCTCACAATCACCGCCCGCGCTGCGCCGCCTGCGCCCATGACCAAGACCGGGCCTGCGTCGGCCTGCCAATCGGGTTTTCCATCCAGCAAGCTTTGGATGTAGCCAAAACCGTCGTTGTTGTATCCGCTCAATGTGCCATCCGCCTCGACCACGATGGTGTTGATCGCACCCATGCGCCGCGCAGTGTCGTTGATGCGGTCTACCAGCGGCAGCGCCATGACTTTGTGCGGAATGGTGAGGTTGCAGCCTGCGAAACCCAGCACAGACAAGCCTTTGAGCGCATCTTTCAGATTGGCGGGATCGGTCGGTAGCAGTACATAGGAGCCGTTCAAACCGTGTTGTTTGATCCAATAGTTATGAATGCTGGGCGAGCGCGAGTGGGCGACGGGCCAGCCCATGATGCCGGCGAGTTTATACGGTGCGTGATTGGGAGAATGTGAACTCATCTTGTTTTGGTGATAAATTTTTTGCTTAATTGTTTTTCTAAATTGTCTTGCTGATGAGCTGCTGCGTCAGCTGCTGTATCAACTCTAGCATGGCTTGCTGGGTCAACGTGGCGGGGCGCTGCGAGCTGACGGCCACTGATAATTTACTGTGTAAACCTACAATCGGGCTGACAGCAAACAGGCTGGCCTGCCCCGAGGTGGTGACGGCGTTTTTGGACAATACCGCACAGCCTGCACCGTCCAACACCAAGTCCAAAATCGCAGGCACACCGTCGATTTCTAGCGTGATGTTGGGACGGCAGTTGATATTGGCCATTTCAGCTTCCACCAGCATGCGAATCGCGTTGGGGCGGGTTGGGATGATGAGCGGCAAGGCGGCAACGTCTTTCAAGCTGACGGCTGCTGGCCGGTTTTTTTGCGATTGACGTTCAGATTGGCGCTCTGATTTTCGCTGTACCAGACACAACTCTTCATCTAACAAGTGTGTAATTTCCAGCCCCGGCGTGGGCACAGCGCCGTACAGCAGGGCAATATCTAGCTTGCCGTTGATGATGGCGTCTTGCATGGCTATGGACAAACCCTCACTGATGGACAGCGCGGCTTGCGGCAGTTTGGCGCGGAATTCGCGGGTCAACGGCACAGTCAGCACCTTAGCAATGCTGGGCGGTAGGCCTATCGCCACGCGCCCCGCCAGCGAGCCGCGCACGCGACCCAGCTCTTCACGCAAGCGCTGCACTTGGTGCAAAATGCCGCGCCCGTGCTCTAGCAGAAGTTTGCCAGCATCAGTCGTCGTTGCGCCACGCCCGTTGCGCACCAGCAAGTTTTGCCGCAATTCAACCTCAAGCTGCCTGATTTTGCGACTCAGCGCAGGCTGCGCAATGCTAAGCGCGCTAGAGGCACGGGTAAAACTGCCCAGTTCTGCGACGCGCACGAAATATTCGATTTGTTCGAGTTCCAT
>JBEGUP010000016.1:0-16704 GCA_041178825.1 Pseudomonadota bacterium
TCGTATTTTTTCAGCTCTTTGGCAATCGCCTTTGCTTGTGCGACAGGGTCAATACTGTCGTCAAACGGTGCTAAGTCAATGATATGTAACAACAATCTGGTACGCTGGAGGTGACGCAAGAACAAATGTCCCAAGCCCGCGCCATCAGATGCGCCCTCAATCAAACCGGGTAAATCCGCCACCACAAAGCTTTGCTCAGGGCCCACGCGAACCACGCCTAGGTTCGGGTGTAGGGTCGTAAACGGGTAATCTGCAATGCGTGGGCGCGCGTTTGAAATGGCCGTAATAAAGGTGGATTTACCTGCATTTGGCATGCCGAGTAAACCAACATCGGCAAGCACTTTGAGCTCTAACTTCAGGCTCTTGCGTTCGCCAGGCCAACCGGGCGTTTTTTGACGTGGGGCACGGTTGATCGCACTTTTGAAGCGCAAATTACCAAAACCACCATCGCCACCCTTGGCAATGGTGATGATTTCGCCGTCTTCCAAAAGCTCAAACAGCACTTCACCCGTTTCAGAATCAGTGATGATGGTACCTACGGGCATTTTCAGGATGATGTCGTCGCCTGCAGCGCCAAACATGTCCGAGCCCATGCCGTGTTGACCGCGCTTGGCGTCATGACGGCGCGAGTAACGGTAATCAACGAGTGTATTTAAGTTCGAATCAGCGACAGCAAAGACGTGACCACCACGGCCACCATCGCCGCCATTGGGGCCGCCAAATTCTTTGTACTTTTCATGCCGAAACGAGACGCAGCCCGCCCCGCCATCTCCTGCAGAAATGTCGATATAGGCTTCGTCTACAAATTTCATGGTGTTATTTTAGTTGATGTGGTCAGATGCCGAGAAAGCAAAAAGCCCGCATAAACCCACAGTCAAGCGGGCTTTTTGCAGGCTTATATGACCGCGTAGCTTACTTAAGCAGCTACGGGAGTGATGTTAACCATGTGCTTGTTCAAAGCACCTTTAACAGCAAACGACACAGTGCCGTCTGTCAATGCAAACAAAGTGTGATCCACACCGATGCCGACATTGTTGCCTGGATGGAACTTAGTACCACGTTGGCGAACGATAATCGCGCCAGCAGAGATGAGTTCACCACCAAAAGCCTTCACGCCAAGCATTTTCGGCTTGGAATCACGGCCATTTCGCGTCGAGCCGCCGCCCTTTTTTTGTGCCATTTTTCTTTCTCCTGAAAGTTTCTAGAAATTAATAAAAATTATCTAGAAATTATTTTTTAACACCACCGACGAGGGCGTCAGTGAGAGCTTTGAACTCAGCCATTTTGCCGTCACGCAGCAACGCAGCTTGTTCAGCCCAAGATGCTGGGTTAGCCAAGCTGAAACGACCGCCAGATGCTTTGAGCATAGCTGTCACGTCATCTGCTTTGGCTGCAGCCAACAGAGCGAATGTTGAAATACCGCCGTCAACCAAGACTTTAGCAATCTTCGGGCCAATGCCTTCGATGATTTCCAAATTGTCTTTGCCACCCTTGGTAGCAACACTAGAAGCCAAAGCTTTAGGAGTTGCGACAACAGGTGCAGCCTCAGCTTTAGATACACCGCCTTTGCCATCAGCAATAGCTGCGATGAACAATTCGGTGTAGCTTTGGCGATGGCCTTGGCGTTTTTGATAATGCTTACGACGGCGCATTTTGAAAATGTGCACTTTGTCGAATAAGCCGTGAGACAGCAATGTTGCTGTAACAGTAGCACCGGATACCAAGGGCGCACCAACCACGAGATCGCTGCCGTTACCGACTGCTAACACTTGATCAATCACGACTTCTTGGCCTACATCCGCAGCAATCTGTTCTACTTTAATTTTTTCTCCAGCGACAACACGAAACTGTTTGCCACCGGTTTTTATGACCGCGTACATAATAACCTTCCTAGAAGTTCTACGGAAGAATTTCCATAGAGCCTTAAATTATAGCATGGTTTCCACCTAGAAAGCTAGCTCACCCCCTTCCAAGGATCAACCAAGGCTTTGCATGTAGCGCGACTGCATCAAGCCCGCAAAAGGACTCTCTGGCCTTTCTATAATAGGCAAACTTCACGGTAATCATATTTTGTCTGCTCAATTTAGCTCCAGCTCAGCCGCTATTGACCTCGTTGCCACCGACATGGCCCAGGTTGATTTAGTCATCGCCAAACGACTTGCTTCAGATGTACCTCTAGTTGGTCAAGTTTGCAGGTACATCATTTCTGCGGGTGGCAAGCGTTTGCGCCCTGCTTTATTACTGCTCATTTGTGGCGCTCTAGGCTATACAGGCGATCAACGTTACAACTTGGCAGCTGTGGTCGAATTCATACATACGGCAACGCTTTTGCACGACGATGTGGTGGATGGCTCAGAAATGCGTCGCGGATTAGCCACAGCCAACGAATCTTTTGGCAACCCAGCAAGCGTCTTGGTGGGAGATTTTTTATACTCCCGAGCATTTCAAATGATGGTCGACGCTGAGGATATGCGTATCATGCAAATTTTGTCAGATGCGACCAATGTGATTGCAGAAGGTGAAGTGATGCAATTAATGAACATGCACGACCCGAACCTTGATGAAGCTGGCTATCTGCGCGTTATCCGCTCAAAAACGGCCAAATTGTTTGAGGCAAGTGCCAGATTAGGTGCTATTTTAGCAAAGTCTGATGCGTTCACAGAAGAGGCTTGCGCTCAATATGGGCAAGCATTAGGAACAGCCTTTCAAGTCATAGATGATGTTTTAGACTACGACGGCGACCCCGCCGTGATGGGTAAAAACCTAGGAGATGATTTGCGTGAAGGAAAAGCAACATTACCACTGATTATTGCGATGCAACGCGGCACAGCTGATCAAAGAAGTTTGATTCAGCAGGCCATTGAAACAGGGGATCTGTCGCAATTAAGCGTCATATTGAAGACTGTGCGTGAAACGGGGGCTTTAGAGGCGTCTCGCCTCGCTGCTGCCTCTGAAGCGCAACGTGCGATAGATGCGTTGGGTCTGCTCAAGCCTAGCCAATACAAGGATGCTTTATTACAATTAGCAAGTCAATTGTTGATTAGGCACGCATAATCAATTTAATATGCCAAATTAATAATAGGCTTGAATACACTCGTATCTTAATCTTCTAGGAACTTATGGCAACCACTGCAAGTAACAGCGTTAAAGAATTTGTCTTCGAATGGGAAGGCAAAGACCGCAAGGGAAAGCAGGTTCGCGGTGAAATTCGCGCTGCAAGCGAAAACATAGTTCAGGCATCCCTAAGACGCCAGGGTGTGTTACCAACAAAAATTAAAAAGCGTTCCACACGCTCTGGCAAAACCATTAAGCCCAAAGACATTGCGATTTTCACACGCCAGTTTGCCACCATGATGAAAGCTGGTGTGCCATTGTTACAAACATTCGATATTGTTGGTCGTGGCAATCCAAACCCCAGCGTTACAAAACTCCTGAGCGATATTCGAGCTGAAGTTGAAACAGGAACTGCTTTGAGTTCTGCATTTAGGAAATATCCCAAATACTTCAACGCCTTGTATTGCAATTTGATTGAAGCCGGCGAAACAGCTGGTATTTTGGAGGCACTGCTAGACCGTTTAGCCACCTACATGGAAAAAACGGAAGCTATTAAATCCAAAATCAAATCTGCTTTGATGTACCCCATCGCGGTGGTGGTAGTGGCTTTTGTCGTTGTCACTATTATTATGATTTTCGTGATTCCCGCTTTTAAGAGTGTATTTAGCTCATTTGGAGCAGACTTACCCGCACCAACGCTGTTTGTCATGGCTATGAGCGATTATTTTGTTCAGTACTGGTGGCTGATATTCGGCGTTATTGGTGGTGGAATTTACTTCTTTATGCAAGCTTGGCAGCGTAACGAAAAAATGCAAATGGCCATGGACAGGATTTTGCTCAAAGTGCCAGTATTTGGCATTTTGGTAGAAAAATCTTGTGTTGCACGCTGGACTCGAACTTTATCAACCATGTTTGCAGCTGGTGTGCCACTGGTTGAAGCCCTTGATTCGGTGGGCGGCGCTGCTGGCAACTCAGTCTATTTGAATGCAACTACAACCATTCAGCGCGAAGTATCCACGGGAACGAGCTTAACCACTGCAATGACGAACGCTAACGTTTTTCCATCCATGGTACTACAAATGTGCGCTATCGGTGAAGAATCCGGCACGATTGATCATATGCTTGGCAAAGCCGCTGATTTTTATGAGTCTGAAGTCGATGACATGGTGGCCGGCTTATCTAGCTTGCTAGAGCCAATCATTATTGTGTTTTTAGGTACCCTTATCGGTGGCATTGTGGTTGCCATGTATTTGCCGATTTTCAAATTGGGTCAAGTCGTTTAATGTTGTCTTTAGAAATTGTACAAGCCGGTGTCTTCGGCATCATCGGTTTGTTGGTGGGTAGCTTTTTAAATGTCGTTATCTACCGTCTGCCCAAAATGATGGAAAAGCAATGGGCTGCGGAAGTTGCAGAATTCAAAGGGGAAACGCTGCCTGATGAAGCGGCATTCAACCTCATGTTGCCTCGTTCCAAGTGCCCCAAATGCGCTCACCAAATCAAATGGTATGAAAATATTCCCGTAGTTAGTTACCTTTTTTTACGCGGCAAATGCTCCTCCTGTAAAACGCCAATTAGCTGGCGATACCCGACTATCGAAATGGTCACGGGAGCACTTTTCTTTTATTGCATTTGGCACTGGGGACTAACAGCAACAGGCTTAGCCTGGTGCGGGTTTAGTGCAACGCTGCTTTCATTGTCGATGATTGATTGGGACACGACTTTATTGCCTGACGACATGACACTGCCTTTGCTTTGGGCTGGCTTGTTGTTAGCGGCCCTGAAGGTGACAAATGTTTCGCTTGAATCTGCCACATGGGGGGCTGCAGCGGGATATTTTTCATTGTGGCTTATTTATTGGATTTTTAAGCTTGTCACAGGCAAAGAAGGTATGGGCTATGGCGACTTCAAACTGTTTGCAGCTTTGGGGGCATGGTTTGGCTGGCAGGCATTGATTCCTATTATTTTGATGGCCTCTGTCATAGGTGCGATCGTTGGCATTGCGCTTAAATTTTCCAGTAAATTACGCGAAGGTGGCTATATTCCATTTGGTCCATTTTTAGGGCTTGCTGGCTTCAGTGCCATGTTTTTTGGACCACAAGCTATTTTGAAACTTGTAGGTCTGTCATCACTTTAATTCGACAACTCGTATGTCGCATCAACCAACGCGATTAGGACTAACAGGCGGCATAGGCAGCGGAAAAAGTACTGTAGCGAACATCTTTTCAGCTTTAGGAGCTGTAGTTATTGATGCAGATGCCATCTCGCGAAGTCTTACCGCACCTCATGGTGCCGCTATAGAAACGATCAAACGGCAATTTGGTGAAGCCATGATCAGCGCAGATGGCGGCTTAAACCGTGATCGCATGCGCGAGTTAGTATTTACAGACATTGGCGCAAAAAAACACCTTGAGGCGATTATTCACCCGTTAATAAAGCTTGCGATGCAGCGACAAGACCAAGCTGCTGCGACCTCAGCAGCCAAACTCATTGTGTATGACATACCGCTTTTAGTTGAATCTCAAAATTGGAGAGCGGTTTTAGATCAGATAATGGTGATTGATTGCTTGGAATCAACGCAAATTAGCCGCGTCATGCAACGAAACACCTTGAAACAAGAAGATGTAGAGAAAATAATTGCTAGCCAAGCCAGTCGAAAAATGCGTAACAGCGCAGCTGATATCTTGATATTCAATGATAGTATCACCGTCGAACAGCTCAGAGAGCAAGTGACACAGGTTGCAAAGCACTTACAGCACCCATTCGATGAACGGAAAAAATTGTGATCCTCTACGAATACCCCTTTAACGAAAGAATCCGAACTTACCTTCGGCTTGAACATTTGTTCAATCGCCTTGGCGAATTATCGTCACGAGAGTCGGCGCTTGATCATCATTACGCTTTAACCACCATTTTTGAAGTCATGGATGTAGGCTCGCGTGCAGATCTTAAATCTGACGTGATGAAAGACTTAGAAAAACAAAAGCAAGTTTTCAACAGCTACCGAGGTAACCCAGCGATAGCAGAAGGTGCGCTTGATGACGTGATTCATGAATTAGAGCACTGTTTTTCTGCACTGAATAATCTAGCAGGAAAAGCCGGACAATCACTCACTGAAAACGATTGGCTTATGAGTGTTCGAAGCCGCATGGGCATTCCTGGCGGTACTTGTGAGTTTGACCTGCCAGCGTATTACGCGTGGCAGAACATGGCATGCTCGCGCCGTCAAAAAGACATTTCACGTTGGTCTGAACCATTGACACCTTTGGCAAATGCAATATTTTTACTTCTTAAAATTTTGCGAGAATCTGGATCTGCACAAAAAATGATTGCAACTGGTGGACAGTTTCAACAAAATTTACCACAGGGAAAACCTTACCAGTTACTGCGCATGCGGATTGATGCATCTTTAGACTTGATACCTGAAATCAGTGGCAACCGGTTGATTGTGATGATTCGTTTGATGCGCCAAGACAGTGAAGAACGCTTGCATCCAAGCACTGAGGATGCAGCTTTCGAATTGACACTTTGCTCATGAGTACGAATCAATCAATAAAAATCGTTGCTTGCCCACAATGTGGCGGCGACAGTATTTTTGCAAGTAGCAACGTGTATCGCCCTTTTTGCGGTGAACGGTGCAAAAACATAGACTTCGGCGCTTGGGCCAGTGAAAGCTTTCGTATGCCAGCAGATGCACCACCAGATGACCAAGTATATGGCGATGCAAAATTGCAATGAAATTCGGCTCTAGCCGGCGTATTTACTGCCTAAAAAGCTATAAAAATGATAACAACATTGAGATTATTAATCAACTCAACAGGTTAAATCTTTTCATTTTCTAACCACTCAAGCACTGGAACAGTGCCTGCCAAAACAGGTTTTACTTGAACTGGCAAATTTTGCCATGCAAACTGCTGCGATTCGCGCATATGCAATCGCCCCGTCCATGTGAATATTTTGCAAAATGTTAAGCGAACCAAGGCATGTGGATAGTCGACCAAACTTGACCGCCAGACTTTTACATCTTGAATAGTCACACCAATTTCTTCTATCAACTCACGTCGAAGCGCTTCCTCGACTGTTTCATTGGCTTCTAGTTTTCCGCCAGGAAACTCCCAGTAACCAGCATATGCTTTGCCAGCAGGTCGCGTTGTCATTAAAAAATCGCCGTTTGAGCGAATCAAAATACCTACGGCAACCTCTGTCACAGGTCTCTCACCTAACGCTGTTCTAACAATGTCCGGGTCAACGACCTTAATGTCTTGCGCATTAATATCTTCCGTAAGGTCTTTCACTCAAACGCGTCCAGCAAAATCGCGTGCAAACTGGTAAGCAACACGACCACTACGAGAACCCCGCTCAAGCGCCCAAACCAAAGACTGAGGACGTGCTTCGGGTGTTTTTTCAATATCAATACCAAAGAAACTCAACCATTGAGCCACGATGGCAAGATATTCTTCTTGATTAAATGGGTAGAAACTAACCCACAAACCGAAGCGTTCAGACAATGAAATTTTCTCCTCCACCCCCTCACCCGGATGAACTTCTCCATCTTCGGTATGTTGGTAAGTTAGGTTTTCTTTCATATATTCAGGCAGTAAATGCCTGCGATTGCTTGTCGCGTAAATAAGCACATTGGGTGATGCTGCAGCAATGGAGCCATCTAATATTGACTTCAAGGCCTTATAGCCTGGCTCGCCCTCCTCGAAACTCAAATCATCGCAATAAACAATGAATTTCTCAGGACGGTCCGACACGACGTCGACAATATCTGGCAAATCAACCAAATCGGCTTTATCCACCTCAATCAAACGCAATCCAAGGTGACTGTACTCGTTCAAGCAAGCTTTGATCAACGACGATTTGCCTGTACCGCGCGCACCAGTGAGCAGCACATTGTTGGCAGATTTACCCTCTAAGAATTGTTTGGTATTACGCTCAATCTTTTCTTTTTGAACGTCAATTTCCTTTAAATCATCTAATCGCGTCACGCCAATATGGCGAACGGGCTCTAAAGTACCATGGTTGTTACTGCGTTTTCTGTATCGAAAAGCAATAGCAGTGTTCCAGTCTGGCGCTGTCAATGCTTGTGGCAATACGGCTTCAAGCCGCGTTATGAGTGATTCAGCACGAAGCAAAAAACGTTCGAAATTTTCGTTCATATCCCAATTAACCTAAACATCAACTTAAGAACGATAATCCGCATTGATTTTGACGTAATCGTAAGACAAATCACACGTCCAAACCGTTTCACTGACTTGCCCTCGCCCAAGTACAACGCGCACTGTGATTTCAGACTGTTTCATGACGCGCTGACCGTCTGACTCTTGATAACTTGGGTTACGGCCTCCTTGGGTCGCCACGTTCACATCATCTAAAAAGAGATCAATTTTTGTTTGATCTAAATCATCAATCCCGGCATAACCAACCGCAGCCAGAATGCGCCCTAAATTTGGATCGCTGGCGAAAAAAGCTGTTTTCACCAAAGGAGAGTGTGCAATGGCGTAGGCAACTTTTCGGCATTCCTCGCTGGTTTTTCCGCCATCTACTTGAATTGAAATAAATTTAGTTGCACCTTCGCCATCGCGCACAATCGCTTGTGCTAAATTGCGAGCCACCTCCAGCATCGCCTCTTTTAAGGCCACACCGTCAGCGCTCGCCCAATTTGAAACCGGCGCATTGGTAGCTTTGTTGGTCGCGATAACGACGAATGAATCATTGGTAGACGTGTCGCCATCTACAGTCACGCAATTGAATGATCCGTTAGCTAGCTCAGTTGCAAGCTGCTGCATGGCTTCAGGGGCAATGCAAGCATCCGTCGCCATAAAACCAAGCATGGTTGCCATATTAGGGCGAATCATGCCTGCGCCTTTGCTGATACCCGTGACACTGACCGTCTTGCCTGCAATTTTCAATTGCTTGCTAAAAGCTTTAGGGACTGTGTCGGTCGTCATGATCGCTTCTGCAGCGCGCAGCCAGTTGCTGACTTTGGCGTCACCAATAGCTGCATCTAAACCAGCCGCAATGCGATCATGCGGCAAAGATTCCATAATGACACCCGTCGAAAAAGGCAATATCTGCTGAGGTTGAAGACCTAACTTGGCCGCGAGTGATGCACAGGTAGACCGTGCACGCATTAAACCATCTTCGCCAGTACCAGCGTTCGCATTGCCGGTATTGATAACCATGGCACATATACCACCAGCGCTCGCGACCGTATTTAATGCCAAATGCTCTCTACACACCTGAACTGGTGCAGCACAAAACCTGTTTTGTGTGAATACGCCAGCCACTGAAGCGCCTTCATCCATCAAGACAACCGTTAAATCTTTCCGGTTGGCTTTGCGAACACCCGCTTCGGTAACACCAATTTGAAGGCCTTCAATATCTAGCAAAGAGGATGCAAGTGGAGCAGCTAAGTTAACAGGCATGGTTCACTTTCAAGTTGATTTTCAGGCTAATTTACCGTGGCATTGTTTGTATTTTTTCCCGCTGCCGCATGGGCAAGGTTCATTGCGACCAACACGCGGGACACTATCAGTTGCAGAATTTGCAGTTGACGCGTCTACAACAGTTATCGCCTCCCCCGTTTCGGTAGGGGCCGTATAAGTGACATTGGCTATGTTTTCGGCGCGGTTTTCCATGTCTTCAGCCACACGCTCAATCTCTTCACTAGATTGAACTTTAACAGTCATCAAAACTTTTGTGACATCAAACTTCACGGCATCTAAGAGCTGACCAAACAATTCAAACGCCTCTCGTTTGTATTCCTGCTTAGGTTGCTTTTGAGCATAGCCACGCAAGTGAATGCCTTGACGTAAATAATCCAACGCACTCAAATGATCGCGCCAATGGCTATCGATATTTTGCAGCAACACCATACGCTCAAAATGCGTGAAATTCTCTTCACCAATTTGATCAAGTTTGCCGTTAAACGCGGCATCGGCTGCATGAACAACTTTTTCCAAGACTTCTTCGTCTTCAATAGCTGTAGCGGCTTGCACCTCTGCGACCAATGGAAGATTGATTTGCCAATCTTGAACCAAGGCTTTTTCTAAACCGGCTAAGTCCCATTGCTCTTCAACCGTATTTTCGGGTACGTATTGACGAACCAAATCTGTAAAACATCCTTCACGCAATGATTTGATTTGCTCGCTTAAGCTAGTCGCATCCAAAATATCATTGCGTTGCTGGTATATAACTTTACGTTGATCGTTAGCTACATCGTCGTATTCAAGCAGCTGCTTGCGAATGTCAAAATTACGCGCTTCAACTTTGCGTTGTGCACTTTCAATACTGCGCGTCACAATACCCGCTTCAATCGCCTCACCATCAGGCATTTTGAGCCTGTCCATGATGGATTTCACACGATCACCCGCAAAAATGCGCATCAGTGAGTCATCAAGACTCAAGAAAAATCTAGATGAGCCATTGTCGCCCTGTCGACCTGAGCGACCACGCAATTGATTGTCAATGCGACGCGATTCGTGACGTTCAGTCGCAACAATACGTAAACCACCCACTGATTTCACAAACGCATGGTCAGCAGCCCAAGTCGTTCTCAATTGTTCAATTTGAGCATTCTTAGCGGCCTCATCAAGCGATTCATCTTGAAGCACCGCATCAATCGACATTTGCAAATTACCGCCAAGCACAATATCAGTTCCACGACCAGCCATATTGGTGGCAATCGTGATCATCTTTGGGCGACCAGCTTGCGCCACAATATCCGCCTCCCGGGCGTGCTGCTTGGCATTGAGAACTTGGTGCGGCAAACCCTCTTTTGTCAACAATTGATCGATGATCTCAGAATTCTCAATTGACGTTGTCCCCACCAAAACAGGTTGTCCCCGCTCATAACAATCACGAATATCTTTCACTGCGGCTTCGTATTTTTCACGTGTAGTTTTATAAACACGATCCAATTGATCTTCGCGCTGGCTTGGGCGGTTTGGTGGCATCACCAACGTTTCTAAGCCGTAAATTTCTTGAAATTCATAGGCTTCGGTATCCGCCGTACCAGTCATACCAGCCAACTTTCCGTACAAACGGAAATAATTCTGGAAAGTGATCGAAGCAAGGGTTTGATTTTCTGCCTGAATTGATACGCCTTCTTTGGCTTCAACTGCTTGATGCAAGCCATCGCTCCAACGTCGGCCAGACATCAGGCGCCCAGTAAACTCATCGACAATAACGATTTCACCCTCCTGCACAACGTAATGTTGATCACGGTGGAACAGGTTTTTCGCACGAAGTGCCGCATACAAATGATGTACCAATGTAATATTGGCAGGGTCATATAAAGTTGAACCCTCTGGGATTAAGCCCATGCTGTATAAAACACGTTCAGCATTTTCATGGCCCATTTCAGTCAAGAACACTTGCTGCGTTTTTTCATCTAAGGTGAAATCGCCTGGCTTGGTAACACCCTCACCAGTGCGCGGATCTGCTTCACCTTCTTGTCGAGTCAATGTAGGCGCTACTTTATTCATAGCGATATACATTTCAGTGTGGTCTTCCGCTTGCCCACTGATGATCAAAGGTGTTCTAGCTTCGTCGATCAAAATTGAATCAACTTCGTCAACAATCGCGTAATTCAACCCACGCTGTACACGATCTTTAACCTCATAGACCATGTTGTCACGTAGATAATCAAAGCCATACTCGTTGTTAGTACCGTAAGTAATATCAGCTGCATAGGCGGCTTGTTTCTCTTCTCTTGGCATATTCGGCAAATTGATGCCTACACTTAATCCCAAAAAGTTGTATAACTTACCCATCCAGGTGGCATCACGATTCGCAAGGTAATCATTGACTGTAACGACATGAACACCCTTGCCCGTTAAAGCATTCAAATACACGGGTAAGGTGGCTGTTAAGGTTTTACCCTCGCCAGTACCCATTTCGGAAATTTTCCCGTAATGTAAAGACATGCCCCCTAACATTTGCACATCAAAATGACGCAGCTTCATGATGCGCTTAGAGCCTTCGCGCACGACAGCAAAAGCTTCGGGCAGCAATATATCTATCGACTCCCCATTAGCTATTCTGTCCTTAAATTCTTGAGTTTTACTTTTTAGCTGATCATCGCTTAGAAGCTCCAACGAAGGCTCTAGCGCATTGATTTTTGCAATCACTTTGCGATATTGCTTAAGTTGCCTGTCATTGCGGCTGCCAAAAATTTGCGTAAGGAGGTTACTTGCCATGAATACTTGAGCCAACTTACACGTTTATCACGAGCAAGTCAGAGTCGCTGGTTAATGTTATTAATAAATATGGGGAGCAATAAACTAATTTCAACGTTTATTTGCGAAGGCCATTCGGCATAGATTTTACCTTTGCCAGCAGGCAATTCTTAAAAAATCAATTATTTAGCCAATTTCGACGTTGCAGACTTGGTATCGAAGTTCTTGTCCGCTTTAGCAACTAACTCATTAACCATGCTTTGACCAGCAGTTAGAAACTTTTGCGGATCTTGGGGCACACTTTGAACCAAAACTTCAAAATGCAAATGTGGTCCAGTTGAACGACCCGTCGTTCCAACCTCAGCAATTTTCTTGCCACGTTTGATCAAATCACCCTTCTTAACGAAAACTTGAGAAGCATGTGCATATCGCGTAATTAAATCGTTACCGTGATCAATTTCGACCATATTGCCATAAGCTGGGTGGTATTCTTGAGTAACAACAACGCCACCTGCTGCTGCCACTATCGGTGTTCCTGTAGATGCCTGAAAGTCCAAGCCAGTATGCAATGCTGATCGACCATTAATCGGATCTATTCGCCACCCAAAGGATGAGCCCAAGTTACCGGAAGAAACGGGATGTTGCGTTGGAATCAATAGTTTTTTGATTTTTAAATCAAACAATCTGGATTCAACGACGGTAAGCATATCTACGCGTCGACCGGTATGCACTTCCAAGTCGTCTAGCGCCTTTTGCAGCTCATCTATAGTCAAAGGTCTAGCAGATACCAATGCGCCTCCACTGCCACCTTTACGCGTTTCTGCCACCGGTAAACCCGCTAATCCGGACACCCGCTCTCCTAGTGCATCTAGCTGTAGCATTTTGGCCTGCATCTCGCCTACTCTTTTTGCCATCGCATCTAGATTTTCACGCAAGAAACGTTCACGTTGAATTGAATCGTCTTTGGCAACCAATTTCACCAAACTGCCCACGATAGGCCACCCCTCTCGGGCAGCGGTTAGAAAGACCCAATGATATAGCCCAACTGAAACAAGCATCAAACACAAAGCACTCAGCAACCCCACCAATAAGAGCTTGGTTCCACTTAAATGCATGGCTTTGCTTTTTGCCATCCAAGCGTCAGTGATAATCAAATGCATACCGAATGCTCCAAAATACTTGACTCATGAACCGCCGCAACACACCTTACTCGATTGAAGAGGCAACACAAGAGTCGCCAACTTTAGCAAAACTTATTGATTTGTCTCGCGAGTCAAATGCAATGTTGCAATTTATACTGCCACTCATTCCCCAACCTTTAAGAGCAGCTATAAAAGCGGGCCCTATAGATGCGACCGTTGATGGTACTACTTGGTGCTTGATAGTTGAGGGAAATGCTGCAGTTGCCAAATTGAGACAGCTACTGCCTAAATTTCAAGCACACTTACTTTCAAAAGGAAAGCAAGTCACTGAGATTCGTTTAAAAGTAAGATCAATAACTTTTAAACGATGAATATGGTGCCGATTATCGGAGTCGAACTGATGACCTACCGCTTACAAGGCGGGTGCTCTACCAACTGAGCTAAATCGGCGTATCTCTTATTCTAACTCGAAATTCCAACAACTCTTTAAGGCTGATTAGAAAATTTCAAATTACTTGACAATTTTTAACGCAGGGCGCGATGAACTTGGTGCTTTAGGTGTGTGCTCTACCTTATCGATGACTACTTCTTCAGATGGGGCATTGTCTAAAACAGGTAAATTTGGAAATGCCATTCCTTGACTATTTTCACGGGCATAAATAGCAATTACGCGATTTACTGGCACTGAAATGTCACGCGCCACGCCAGAAAATCGAGCTTTAAACTCGATGTAATCATTGCCCAATTTCAGCCCGCTTGTCGCATCAAAACTAAGGTTTAAAACAATCTCTTTGTCTTTGACATGTTCTTTGGGGACTTGCGTATTGCTATCAACATGCACAGTGATTAATGGCGTGAATCCGTTGTCGATACACCATTCGTGCAAAGCACGAATGAGATAAGGACGTGTCGATGTGGACTCAGTTGAATTAATCACAATGCATTCTCGATTGCTGAATAATTACTTGCGCATCACTTTTTCAGATGGCGTCAAAGCCTCAATATAAGCAGGACGCGAGAAAATACGTTCAGCGTATTTGAGCAATGGCGCGGCGTTTTTGCTCAGTTCAATACCGTAGAAATCCAAACGCCACAACAGCGGAGCGATGGCAACATCAAGCATGGAAAAATTGTCGCCCAACATGTATTTATTTTTCAAAAACACGGGTGCGAGTTGCGTCAAACGGTCACGAATATGTGAACGCGCTTTTTCCAAAACTTTGTCGTTACCTTTGTTGGCACGGTTTTCTAAAGTGCTGACATGGACAAACAATTCTTTCTCAAAATTGAGCAAGAACAAACGCACGCGTGCGCGGTCTACGGGGTCGCCGGGCATCAACTGTGTTGACTCGTACAAGATCAAATCACGCTCCACCAAGATAGGCACTTGGCCATAGGGATTCATCAAGCTGATGTCTTCTGATTTGTTATACAAATCAACGTCACGGATTTCAAAATCCATGCCTTTTTCAAACAAGACAAAACGGCTACGATGAGAAAAAGGACACGTTGTTCCCGAATAAAGCACCATCATGGTGAGGACTCCTAAAAATCAAAAAGAGTGGGAAGCTATTCAAAAAGCCACCCACTCCGAAAACCCAACTTAAAACGTTAATCTTAGTCGAGTCAAAAAGGTTTGCTGACTACTGCAATGTTTAAAAATACTTATTTAACATCTTTCCAGTAAGAGGCATTTAAACGCCAAGCAATCACTGAGAACATCAGCAAAAACAACAGCACCCACACGCCAACACGAACACGGCTGGCTTGCGCTGGCTCTGCCATCCACTGCATGTAACCCACCAAATCGCCAACAGCTTCGTCATATTGCAGCGGAGTCATTGAGCCTGGCTTAACCTGCTCCCACTTGCCAGAAAAAACTTGTACTTTATGACCATGCTCTTCAACTTCGTTGAAAACCGGTTTACGCTCACCCTGCAACTCCCACAACACGTGCGGCATGGCAACGTTAGGCATAGCAAGATTATTCCAACCTGTAGCCTTGGTTTCGTCGCGGTAGTAAGTACGCAAGTAAGTGTACAAATAGTCAGCACCAGTACCGCCACTTCCAGCACGAGAACGAGCGATCACTGTCAAATCTGGTGGGTTTGCACCCAGCCAATCTTTAGCCTGTTTCGGGTCAATGGCGGCCTTCATGGTTTCACCCACTTTATCAGTCGCAAACAGCAAGTTCTCTTTGATTTGCGTTTCTGTCAAACCAATGTCTTTCAAGCGGTTGTAACGCATGTAAGCGGCGGAATGGCAGTTCAAGCAATAGTTCACAAACAGCTTTGCACCGTTTTGCAAAGATGCCATGTCATTGACTTTGTTAGGCGCTTTGTCCCAATGAACACCTTCCGAGCTAGCTTGCACACCAGCAACAAAACCGAATGACAAGATAAGGCTAAGGAGTAATTTTTTCATTTTTTTGGTTCTCCTTCTAATCAATGTGCTGTGAAGTTAATACGGTCAGGTACGGTTTTTGGCGTACCCACTTTACTCCACCAAGGCATCAACAAGAAGAAGCCGAAATAGAACAAAGTACCGACCTGTGAAACACGCTCACCAATAGCAGATGGAGCTTGAATACCCAAGTAGCCCAAAATCAAGAAGTTAATCACAAAAATACCGTACATGTATTTATGCCAATCTGGACGGTAACGAATTGATTTGACTGGGCTGTTATCTAACCAAGGCAAGAAGAACAAAATAATGACCGCGCCGCCCATGACAACCACGCCCCAGAATTTTGCGTCAATCGCCATCATCATCGCAGCAACAGCGACTGCTCCCACAACTGCAGCACCCTTGAACAAAGCAGGCAACTTTGACTTAAGTGCCGCAAAACCAGCCGCACCCAAAACACAAAGAATTAGCGCATACATCATCTCGCTTGTGATAGCACGCAACATTGAGTAAAACGGTGTGAAGTACCACACTGGCGCAATATGCGCTGGTGTTTTCAACGGATCAGCCGGAATGAAGTTGTTGTACTCCAAGAAGTAACCACCAAACTCAGGCGCGAAGAAGATGATGGCGGTGAACACCATCAAGAACATGCTGACCGCAAAAATGTCGTGCACCGTGTAGTAAGGGTGAAACGGAATACCATCCACAGGGTGACCGGCAGCATCTTTCGGTGCGTTCGGACCTTTGATTTCAACGCCATCTGGGTTGTTTGAGCCCACTTCATGCAACGCGATGATGTGCGCAGCGACCAAGCCGAGCAAGACCAATGGCACAGCGATGACGTGGAAACTGAAGAAACGGTTCAATGTTGCATCACCCACCACGTAGTCGCCACGAATCAGCAAAGCCAAATCTGG
>JBEGUP010000017.1:0-14066 GCA_041178825.1 Pseudomonadota bacterium
GCTTCAGAAGCCGTCGCATTGTCGCGACGTAGAGCTACCAAGGCGTAGCTGCTCAATGTCAGCAACTCTAAACCCAAGTAAATAACCAAGAAGTTACTACCCGAAATCATGATGAACATGCCTAATAATGAGAACAGGCCCAAAGTAAAGACCTCACCACCGCGCAGCATGCCGCGATCAGCAGAATACGGGCGACCATAAACCAAAGTCACCAGCATGGCTATCGACGCAAAGCACTTGAGCCAGTTAGACATCGGGTCACTCACCGTCATGCCGCTGAAGCCGTACATGGTTTGGCCCCCAGTTGCATAAAGAGCTTGCAAAATGGCAACGACGCCTAAAGTCAGTAAGGTCAAAACGTATGTAGCAGTGCGGCGCGGGCTGGTAACGTATAAATCTACCAACGCAATCACGCAAGCCATCACCAGCAAGACGATCTCAGGGTAAATAGCGATCAAACTTAATTTATCTATCATTTTTTTAGTCTGTTCTTTTAAGTCTGTTCGTTTAATTCAGTTTTGACGTTGCCACATGCTTGAGCAAGTCTACGACGGAAGCATCCATCACATCGGTGAATGGTTTGGGATAGACCCCCATCCACAAAACGGCAATGGCAAGCAAGCTCATCACTAAAAATTCTCTGGCATTGATGTCTTGAAGTTCTTTGACGTGGTCGTTGGTCACCGGACCCAAGTAAACGCGTTTGAACATCCACAAGGTATAAGCAGCGCCAAATATCAAAGCGGTGGCTGCTGCGAAGCCAAGCCAGAAGTTAGCTTTAACAGCACCCAAAATGACCATCCACTCACCCACAAAACCAGCCGTACCCGGCAAACCGCAGTTAGCCATGGCAAACAGCAAAGCAAAGGCTGTGAACTTAGGCATGGTGTTAACCACGCCGCCGTAGCTGGCAATTTCACGGGAATGCATGCGGTCGTACAGCACGCCAATACTCAAGAACATCGCACCAGAAACGAAACCGTGCGCAATCATTTGCACCAAACCGCCAGAAACACCTAAATCGTTGAAGATAAAGAAACCCAGGGTCACAAAACCCATGTGCGCCACGGATGAATACGCCACCAGTTTTTTCATGTCTTGCTGAACCATAGCGACCAAACCGACATAGATAACCGCAATCACTGACAGGGCAATGATGAGCCACGCCCACTCATGCGCAGCATCTGGTGCAATCGGCATGGAGAAGCGCAGGAAGCCATAAGCACCCAGTTTCAACATGATGGCCGCCAAGACCGCCGAGCCACCTGTGGGCGCTTCAACGTGTACGTCTGGCAACCAAGTATGCACTGGCCACATCGGCACTTTGACTGCAAAAGCTGAGAAAAAGGCAAAGAATATCAAAGTTTGAACCGTACCTGACAAAGGTAATTTATGCCAAACCGAAATATCGAAACTTCCGCCTGATTTTGAGTACAAATAAATCAACGCAATCAGCATCAACAACGAGCCGAGCAAGGTGTACAAGAAGAACTTGAATGCTGCATAGATCTTGTTCGGGCCACCCCAAATACCGATGATCAGATACATCGGGATGAGCGTTGCTTCAAAGAAGACATAGAACAACAAACCATCTAAGGCACAAAAGACGCCAATCATGAGTCCGCTGAGGATCATGAAAGCACCCATGTATTGATTTACGCGGGTAGTGATTGACTCCCAAGATGCAATGATCACAATCACGTTGATAAAAGCTGTCAGCAGCACAAACCAAAGCGATATACCGTCTACACCAAGGTGATAGTTGACATTAAAAGCACTGATCCAAGGTGCTTTTTCGACAAACTGCATCACAGACGTGCCAAGCTTGAAACCGTCATACAAAGGCAAAGTAACCAACAAACTAATCACTGCACCAATAAGTGCAATCCAGCGCACAGTTTTGGCTTGATCATCACGACCAAAAGCCAAGAGAACAACGCCAAAGAAAATTGGCGTCCAAATTGAAAGACTCAGCAAACCCATATTCTTCTTTTCCTTACGGCCTGATTACGGCTTGAGCCACACGAAATACGTCATCAACAAAAATACACCGGCAATCATCGAAAACGCATAGTGATAGATATAACCAGTTTGGAATTTACGCGCAATGTTAGAGAACACGCGCACAACTTTCCAAGAGCCATTGACCAGAGTACCATCGATGACCTTTTTGTCATTCTCCCAAAGTAAACCTCCTAGCGCACGAGCACCGCGCGCGAGTACGTTTTCATTGAACCAATCAAGGTAGTATTTGTTGTCCAGCACAGTGTAAATAGGCTGCATGCTACGCTTAATGGCGGCAGGCAATGCCGGATTGATGATGTACATGTAATAAGACAGAGCCACACCTGCAACAGCCAAAATAAAAGGCAATGTCGTCAAAGCATGTATTGCCATCGCTAAGGGTCCATGAAATGCCTTAGCCAATTCAGTCATGGCATGGTGTTTGTCTGCGTTGACGAAGATAGCATCTTTAAAAAATGAACCATAAAGCATAGGTTCAATCGTGAAATATCCAATCAACGCCGATGGTATGGCTAGCAATACTAACGGCAGCCAGACAACCCAAGGTGACTCATGCGGCTTTCCGCTGTGCGCATCGTGATGTCCACGGTCGTCATGCGCATCATGGTGGGCATCGTGGTGCTCTTCATGGTGAGCGTCAGGGTTTTGATCAAAACGCTCTTTGCCGTGGAAAACCAAAAAGTACATACGGAAAGAATAGAAAGCAGTGACAAAAACACCTGCCAAGACCGCAAAATTAGCAAAGCCAGCTCCAAACAAATGGCTTTCATGAACAGCTTCAATAATGCTGTCCTTAGAATAAAAACCAGACATCAAAGGTGTGCCTATCAAAGCCAATGAGCCTACGAGGGAGGTAAGCCAAGTGATTGGCATGTATTTACGCAAGCCACCCATCCAACGGATATCTTGGTTGTGGTGAACACCCATGATCACAGAACCAGCTGCAAGGAACAACAGAGCTTTAAAGAATGCGTGCGTCATCAAATGAAACACTGCTACCGAATAAGCAGAAGCACCCAAGGCAACGGTCATGTAACCTAATTGCGACAATGTGGAATAGGCAACAACACGCTTGATGTCGTTTTGAATGATGCCCAAAAAACCCATAAACAACGCAGTGATAGAACCAACAATCATGATGAAACTAAGTGCAGTGTCACTCAATTCAAACAAAGGCGACATACGTGCCACCATGAAAATACCAGCAGTAACCATGGTCGCGGCGTGGATCAGCGCAGAAATAGGTGTTGGACCTTCCATGGAATCTGGCAACCAAACATGCAATGGAAATTGCGCGCTTTTACCCATGGCTCCAATAAAGAGGCAAATGCAAATAACGGTGATCAACATCCATGATGTACCAGGAAAGCTGAGTTTTGCCAACTCCCCTGCTTTGCTAAAAGCTTCCGTGTAGTTCAGTGTGCCAGCATAAGCGGCAATCAAGCCAATGCCCAAGATAAAACCAAAGTCACCCACTCGGTTGACTAAAAAGGCCTTCATATTCGCAAAAATTGCAGTCGGTTTGTTGAACCAAAAACCAATCAGCAAATAAGAAACCAAGCCCACAGCTTCCCAGCCAAAGAACAACTGCAGCATGTTGTTGCTCATGACCAGCATCAACATAGAGAACGTGAAAAGCGAAATGTAGCCGAAGAAGCGGTTGTAGCCTTCGTCTTCTTTCATATAACCAATAGTGTAAATATGCACCATCAATGATACGAATGTGACCACGCACATCATCATGGCGGTGAGGCCATCGACAAGGAAGCCAATCTCCATCTTTAAGCCACCAACAACCATCCAAGTGTATAGCGTTTCGTTAAAACGTGCGCCATCATTGACGACACTTAATAGCGTCATCACAGACAACACGAAAGCGACTGCAACTCCTAAAATAGTTAGAGAATGGCTAAGTTTTCGACCAACCCAATTACCACCTAAGGCGGTACCAAAAACCCCTGCCAAGACGGCACCCAACAGCGGCGCCATGGGCACCGCCAAAAGGGTTGTTGCTGAAAGCGTTGCACTCATCGTTTTGATCTCTTAAATTCTTTGTATCGTTTTAATTTCTTTAAGCCGTTTAGATTCAACGAACACTAGCCTTTGAGTACGTCCAGCTCATCAACATTGATGCTAGATTTATTTCGGAATAACAGTACCAATATAGCCAAGCCAATGGCGGACTCTGCCGCAGCTACCGTCAAAATAAAGAACACAAAAATTTGGCCATTCATATCACCCAAATAATGGGAAAAGGCTACAAAATTGGTATTCACAGCCAATAGCATCAACTCAATAGCCATCAACAAGACAATTAAATTCTTACGGTTAAGAAAAATACCAATTATGGAGAGTGAGAAAAGCATCGCACCGAGCACCAAAAAATGCCATAAAGATAAAATCATGCTTTTTTCTCCACAACTGGTGCAGCCGGCGCATTTGGCGCATCGCTCGCAACGTCCGAAGCTACTAGTATCGGCAACGCTTCTTGCGTTGCTTTCATTTTTATGACTTGCATACGATCACGTGCAACAACTCTGACTTGATCAGCAGCGTTCACGGATTTAGTGTCTTTGCGTTGGCGCAGGGTCAAAGCAATGGCAGCAATAATAGCTACCAATAATATGACAGCAGCAATCTCTAACGGATACAAATATTGCGTATATAACAGTATTCCTAAATCTTTGGTATTAGAGACTTGCGCTAATTTATCGGCGTGCGGTAAGACAGCATTCACCATTTTGGGGATCTCTGTTCCACGGTAGTTGCCAATAAGTACCCAAGACATTTCAAGTGCGATGATGGCACCAAAAACACCAATTAAAGGAAAATTCTTCCAAAAACCAACCCTGATACTGTCAATGTTGACATCCAACATCATCACAACAAACAGAAACAAAACCATCACAGCACCAACATAAACCAATACGAGTGCTATTGCCAAAAACTCAGCCTGTAACAGTAACCAAATACCGGCTGCTTGAAAAAAGGCGAGCACCAAATAAAGCGCTGCATGTACGGGGTTACGCGCAGTTATCACACGAAATGCTGCAAACAGCATTAAGGCAGAAAACAAGTAAAAAAGGCCAGTCTTAACGTCCATGAATCAATTCTTTTTTTCGTATTTTTTTGCTTATCAACGGTATTTAGCATCAGCCGCACGATTCGCAGCGATCTCTGTTTCATATCGGTCACCAACTGCCAAAAGCATCTCTTTGGTGAAATACAAATCACCACGCTTTTCGCCGTGATATTCAAAAATATGAGTCTCGACAATTGAATCAACAGGGCAGCTTTCTTCGCAAAAACCGCAAAAAATGCACTTAGTTAAGTCAATGTCATAACGACTAGTGCGACGGCTGCCATCTTCGCGAATATCAGACTCAATGGTGATGGCCATGGCGGGACAAACGGCTTCGCAAAGCTTACAAGCAATGCAACGCTCTTCGCCGTTCTCATAACGTCGCAATGCGTGAAGCCCCCGAAAACGTGGGCTAAGGGGCGTTTTTTCCTCAGGAAATTGAACGGTAATTTTTCGACGGAACATGTATTTTCCAGTCAAAATCATACCCTTGAACAATTCAACAAGCATGAAGCTCGACAAGAAGTCCTTCAATGAAAAAGGGGCGCTAACAATAGGGGTAGCTGCTGTAGACATTGTTTTGACCTTACTTCCAAATATTCCACGAAGTCTGCATCCACGCGCCGACAACAATCAACCAAACCAATGTTATGGGAATAAAAATTTTCCAACCCAAGCGCATGATCTGGTCATAACGATAACGAGGAAATGTTGCTCGTATCCAAATAAACAAAGTCACAACAAAGAAAGTTTTAGCACCAAGCCATAACCAGCCGGGTATCCAATCCAATGCTGCCACAGGTGACAGCCAACCGCCCAAGAACATAATGACAGCCAAAATTGAGACCAGCCACATATTGGCGTATTCAGCCAAATAGAACATCGCATAAGACATGCCAGAATACTCAACCATGTGACCCGCAACGATTTCAGACTCACCCTCCACCACGTCAAAAGGATGTCTATTTGTCTCAGCTAATCCAGAAATAAAATAAACCACGAATATAGGCAACAGAGGCAACCAGTTCCATGATAAGAAATTCAAACCCATCGCTGCAAATGTACCCTTACCCTGAGAGGTAACAATATCCGTCATATTCAAACTGGCAGACACCATGAGTACGACGACCAAGCAAAAACCCATAGCAATTTCGTAGCTCACCATTTGTGCTGAAGCGCGCATAGCACCCAAAAAAGCGTATTTTGAGTTTGACGCCCACCCAGCAATGATCACGCCGTAAACCTCAAGAGAAGTTATGGCCATCACAAACAGCAAACCAGCATTAATATTTGATAGCGCGACCTCGGGACCAAAGGGAATCACTGCCCATGCCGCCAAAGCCGGCATGATTGTCATGATGGGGCCCAGCAAAAATAAGCCTTTGTTCGCAGCAGCAGGAACCAAAATCTCTTTGGTTAGAAGTTTGAGCGCATCCGCGATTGGCTGCAACAAACCCAAGGGACCCACGCGATTGGGTCCTAAGCGAATTTGAATCCAACCAATCAGTTTACGCTCCCACAAAGTCAAATAAGCCACTGCACCCATTAATGGGAGCACAACGACCATAATCTTTATAAGGATCCAAAGTACTGGCCAAACCGTAGCCGACCACCATGTGGCACTAAATAAGCCTAAACCACCGTTGTAAATAGCATCAATCATGCATTCACCTCTTGTGGCATATTGAATGTTGATCTTGCATCTGCTGTCATTTGTAGTGAGCTCGCGCGTCGAACAATACCGTCAACTTGATAGATGGCGGCACTGACTGCTTGGATATCGCTCTCAGAGAGATCAATGCTCGAAGCAGTTAAATTACCTAATTTTTCAACAGGAATACTACTCAAAGCCGAGGTCTGCCCTGTCAACTTATTAAGAACATCCGTTGACGCATCAAAATCAAAACCAGGCAAGTCAAGCATATTCGCCAACACACGCAAAACTTTCCATGCAGGACGGGTTTCACCCAAAGGCTTCACAACCGCATGAAAGCTTTGCAAACGTCCTTCAGCATTAACAAGCGTACCAGATGTCTCGGTAAACGGAGAAATTGGCAAGATCACATCACAAAAATCCATATTCGCTTTGAATGGATTCATGCTGACAACCATTTGAGCCTGACCGAGCACTGCTTTTGCCTTCGCACCACCCGTCGCGTCAAACTCAGGCTCGTTATTGAGCAAAATCACTGCTTTTAAACCACCTGCCAACATTTGACCAGCGTTTAAACCGCTTTGCGTAGGCTGAGCACCCACCCATTGCGCACCAACAGTGTTTCCAGCTTCTGTTAAATAGCCAACGCTGGCGCCCGTTTGTAATCCAATCCAGTTAGCAAGCGCAAGCAAGCTGGAAGCCTGAGGATGGTGAGCGGCAGCGTTACCCAAGAAAATAGCTTTACGCTCGCCGCTTAGCATTGAAGCAGCGATATCCTTGGCGGCTTCCGTTGTGCTGGCGGCTACTGGTGCATCAATTCCTTTTGATGTAGCAATCGCAGCAGCCACCTCAGCAAGCGTCTTAGACCAATGCTTAGACTCAATCAATAGAGCGTTAGCCGGCGCATATGTTGCATCTATTGCAGTTGTATTGATAGCATTAACAGCGCAACCTTTGCGGACTGCTTGTCTGATGCGTTGCGCAAACAAAGGATGGTCTTTACGGATGTTTGAACCAACAATCAAAGCACGATCAAGGTTTGACAAAGAAGCAATACTTGTGCCTAACCATCGCACTTGCCCCGAAGGCTCAAATTCAGCATGACGCAAACGGTAATCAATATTATCGCTGCCTAAACCACGCATTAAGCCAGCCGCTAAGTACAACTCTTCTAAAGTAGATTGAGGGCTTACCAAAGCACCCAAGCTCGCAGCACCATGATCTGCTTTGATTTGTTTCAAACCATTAGCCACATATTCGAGGGCAGTTTGCCAATCAACTGTTTTCCACTCGCCGCCGTGTTTGATCATTGGCGTGGTTAATCGCTCTTCGGAGTTCAATGCTTCATAAGAGAAACGATCTCGGTCAGATATCCAGCACTCGTTAACTTCCTCGTTTTCAAAAGGAACAACGCGCATGACTTTGTTGTTTTTAACCTGAACAATCAGATTTGCACCGGTTGAATCATGCGGGCTGATGGATTTACGACGTCCCAATTCCCACGTACGGGCGCTGTATCTGAATGGTTTGCTGGTTAATGCGCCTACAGGACAAATATCAATCATGTTGCCAGAGAGTTCCGAATCAATAGTTTGACCCAAGAAAGTCTCAATCTCTGCATGCTCGCCACGGTGTGACATGCCCAACTCCATCACGCCAGCTACTTCTTGGCCAAAGCGAACGCAGCGAGTGCAATGGATGCAACGGCTCATTTCTTCCATGCTGATCAAAGGGCCAACATCTTTGTGGAACACGACACGCTTTTCTTCTTCGTAGCGTGAGGTTGAACCACCATAGCCCACAGCTAAATCTTGCAACTGACACTCCCCACCTTGGTCGCAAATTGGACAATCTAAGGGATGGTTAATTAGCAAAAATTCCATCACTGATTGCTGCGCTTTGATGGCTTTTTCAGACTTGGTGCGAACAATCATGCCCTGCGACACTGGTGTTGCGCAGGCAGGCATAGGCTTTGGCATCTTTTCTACATCCACCAAGCACATGCGGCAGTTAGCGGCAATACTCAGTTTTTTGTGATAACAAAAGTGCGGAATATAAGTGCCAGCTTGCTCAGCCGCATGCATGATCATGCTGCCTTCTTGAGCTTCTACCTTTTTGCCGTCGAGTTCGATTTCTACCATGGTTCAGTATTCTTTAAATTTATTCTTTGACTTTAAACCTAAATATAGGCTGGAACCATGCACGTCTTGTGTTCAACGTGATATTCAAATTCATGCCTGAAATGCTTGATCATGGCACGCACTGGCATCGCTGCAGCGTCCCCTAGGGCACAAATGGTGCGACCTTGAATATTATCTGCAACTGAATTCAGTAAATCCATGTCTTCCGCACGCCCTTGACCACCTTCAATGCGGTCAACCATACGAGACAACCAACCAGTACCTTCGCGGCACGGTGTACATTGACCGCAAGATTCGTGCATATAAAAATAGCTTAAACGCTGCAAGCTCTTCACCATACAACGACTGTCATCCAAAACGATAACAGCGCCCGAGCCCAACATGGAGCCCGCTTTTGCAATTGAGTCGTAATCCATGGTGCAATCCATCATGATGGATGCTGGCAAAACCGGTGAGGACGAACCACCTGGAATAACGGCTTTGAGTTGACGACCAGAACGCACACCGCCGGCAAGTTCTAATAACTTAGAAAATGGTGTTCCTAATGGAATCTCGTAGTTGCCTGGACGCTCTACATCCCCACTGACGGAGAACAATTTAGTACCACCATTATTAGGCTTACCGCAAGCCAAATAAGCAGCACCACCGTTACGAATAATCCAAGGCACAGCAGCAAATGTCTCGGTGTTATTAATCGTCGTTGGCTTACCGTACAAACCAAAACTTGCTGGGAATGGTGGTTTAAAGCGAGGTTGCCCTTTTTTGCCCTCCAGCGACTCCAACAAAGCTGTCTCTTCACCGCAAATATAAGCGCCAAAACCGTGGCTTGCATGCAATTGAAAACTGAAACTACCGCCTAAAATTTGATTGCCTAAGTAGCCTGCGGCACGCGCCTCCTCAAGCGCTTCTTCAAAGCGTTCGTAAGTGGCAAAAATTTCACCATGGATATAGTTGTACCCAACACTGATGCCCATGGCGTAAGCAGCAATGATCATGCCTTCAATCACAATATGCGGATTGAACTGCATGATGTCACGGTCTTTGCATGTCCCCGGCTCACCTTCGTCTGAATTGCAAACAAGGTACTTTTGACCAGGAAACTGACGCGGCATGAAGCTCCACTTCAAACCCGTTGGAAAGCCAGCACCACCACGTCCACGCAAAGCAGACTCTTTAACAATCGCGATAACTTGATCTTGAGTTAAGCCAACAAGACCCGTATCCGCAGCCGGAGGTGAACCATCTTTGCCTAAAATTTTTCGCAATGCTTGGTAGCCGCCGCGCGCTTCGTAATCCTTCAAGCGCCAATTTTTGCCATCTAAACCAGCCATAATTTGCGGTTCGATGTGGCGACCATGAAACGATGTCTCTGCACCAGTCGCGACAAACTGACTCAACACCTGCGCGGCGCTCATAGTGACTCCTTCACGCCAATATCGCTACGCAAACCATCTACCAATTGGTCTAGTCGCTCAACGGTCATAAAACTGCACATCGTTCTATCATTTACCAACATCACGGGCGAATCTGCACAAGCACCCAAGCACTCGCTTTGCTGCAAAGTAAACAAGCCATCTGCAGTTGTTTCACCCATTTTGATACCTAGTTTGGCTTCAAGATGATGCAATGCTTTACCGCCATCTCGCAATTGACATGGCAAATTGGTGCACACATTCAATTTGAATTTTCCGCAAGGATGCTGGTTATACATGTTGTAAAACGTGGTCACCTCATGCACAGCCATGGGCGCCATGCCCAAATAGTCGGCAACAACCTGCTCGCTCTCAGCACTGACATAGCCCAGTTCCTGTTGCACAATAGACAAGCAAGCCATCACCGCAGACTGTTTTTGATCCGTTGGGAATTTAGCAACTTCTTTCGCAAAACGTGCAATCACCGGTCAATCTCCCCAAACACAATATCCATGGTGCCTATGATGGCAACAGCATCCGCAATCATGTGACCACTGGCCAACTCATCCATGGCAGCCAAATGTGCAAAACCAGGCGCACGAATTTTTAAACGATAGGGCTTATTTGCACCATCGCTCACCATATAAATACCAAACTCACCTTTTGGATGCTCTACAGCTGCGTAAGCTTCGCCTTCAGGCACACAAAAACCTTCAGTGAACAACTTGAAGTGATGAATCAGCTCTTCCATGTTTGATTTCATGGATTCACGACTTGGCGAAGCCACCTTGTGGTTATCAGTAATCACAGGGCCTGGTCCTTTTATCGAGTCTGCACGCAGCCAGTCAACGCATTGCTTGATAATGCTATTAGATTGCTTCATCTCTTCCATGCGAACCAAATAACGGTCGTAGCAATCGCCCGTGACACCCACTGGCACATCAAAATCCATCTTGTCGTAAACATCGTACGGCTGCGTTTTGCGCAAATCCCACGCAACGCCAGAGCCTCGCAGCATCGGGCCACTGAAACCCAAATTCAAAGCGCGCTCAGGAGAAACGATGCCGACACCCACAGTACGCTGTTTCCAAATACGATTTTCAGTCAACAAAGAATGGTATTCAGCTAAATTTATTGGGAAACGCTGCGTGAAATCATCAATGAAATCCAACAAAGAACCATTTCTATTGTGGTTCATGCGCTCCATAGATTTTGTATTGCGTACTTTGCTAGCTTTGTACTTTGGCATCGTCTCTGGCAGGTCGCGATACACACCACCAGGACGGAAATATGCGGCATGCATGCGCGCGCCGCTAACAGCTTCATACATATCAAACAAGTCTTCACGCTCACGGAAGGCGTACATGATCATGGTCATAGCACCGCAATCCAAAGCATGCGTACCCACCCACATCAAGTGGTTTAACAATCGCGTGATTTCCGAATACATCACACGTATGTATTGCGCACGGACGGGCACCTCAATACCCATCATCTTCTCAATGGCAAGGCAATATGCGTGCTCGTTGCACATCATGGACACGTAATCAAGCCTATCCATATACGGCAGAGATTGCATATAGGTTTTGTTTTCAGCCAATTTTTCCGTAGCACGGTGCAACAAACCAATATGTGGATCTGCTCGCTGAATCACTTCACCATCAAGCTCCAACACCAAGCGCAGCACGCCATGCGCTGCTGGATGTTGCGGGCCAAAATTTAGCGTGTAGTTTTTTATTTCTGCCATAAGTAGTTACCAGTCAGTCACGCTGAAGCGCGATCAGTGCCGACCTCCGTAATTTGCTTCGCGAATGATACGCGGTGTGATTTCACGCGGCTCAATCGTCACAGGCTGGTAAATCACGCGCTTAAGCTCAGCGTCGTAACGCATTTCCACATGCCCAGACAACGGGAAATCTTTACGGAAAGGATGACCAATGAATCCGTAATCCGTCAAGATTCGGCGCAAATCATTGTGCCCATCAAAGACGATACCAAAAAGATCAAAAGCCTCACGCTCAAACCAATTGGCAGAATTCCAAATTTCTGACAGGGAAGCAACGATAGGCATACCATCATCTTTGGCAAACACTTTCAAGCGTACGCGTTGATTTAAAGTAATTGATAACAACTGAGATACGACACAATAACGAGCCCCCTCGTAAGCACCTTCTTTGTACTCCGAGTAATCAACGCCACACAAATCAATCAACTGCTCAAACTGACAACCCGGTGCGTCACGCAGTTGCAAAGCCACAGAAAGATAGTCAGTCGCGTCAACGACAACACAAACCTCCCCCAAAGCGACGTCAATACGTTTGGCTTTGTCACCCAACACAGCTGATAGCGTGGCTTTTAATGTTTCTGGAATTACAGCAAATGCAGTCATCTGTCGTTACCCTTAAACGCGTGCAATCGTCTGCGTGCGACGAATTTTTTGCTGCAACTGAATGATGCCGTAAAGCAAAGCCTCTGCCGTTGGCGGACAGCCAGGCACATAGACATCGACTGGCACAATGCGGTCACAACCACGAACCACTGAATAGCTGTAATGGTAATAGCCGCCACCATTCGCACAGGAGCCCATGGAGATTACCCAGCGAGGCTCGCTCATTTGATCGTAAACTTTACGCAAAGCAGGCGCCATTTTGTTGCACAAAGTACCTGCAACAATCATCAAATCAGCTTGACGTGGGCTGGCACGGAAAACCTCAGCACCAAATCGACTGATGTCGTATCTAGCAACCGAAGCATGAATCATCTCAACTGCACAACAAGCCAAGCCAAAGGTCATCGGCCATAACGAGCCAGTTTTTGCCCAGTTGACCACCGAGTCGTAACTGGTAGTCATGTAGCCTTCTTTAAAAACGCCTTCAATTGCCATGTTTTATCCCAAATAGCCTGCCATTTCAGCAAAGCCAAGTTATTCCCAGTCTAGAGCGCCTTTTTTCCACATATAGACAAAACCTACAATCACGATTGTTAAGAATGTCAGAACCTCAAGAAATCCAACCAAACCAACCTCCTTAAGCGCTGCAGCCCAAGGAAACAGAAATGCGATTTCAAGATCGAACAAAATGAAGAGTATGGCAATAAGGTAATAGCGTACGTCAAATTTCATACGCGCATCTTCGAAAGCCTCAAAGCCGCACTCATATGGTGAGTTTTTAGCAGCATCGGGCTTGTTTGGCCCCAAGATGTAACCCAAAATCTGCGGCACGATGCCGACAGCAACACCAACCAGAATGAACAATAGAACGGGAAGGTATTGACTGATATCCATCTTTAGGTTCTTGTTTTAATTCCACACTAGGCTAAGCGCTCGATTGTGTACTGTATGAATCAATATTTGGTGCCGTCGGCGAGACTCGAACTCGCAAAGCTTTCGCCACTACCACCTCAAGATAGCGTGTCTACCAATTTCACCACGACGGCTGTTTATTTATCCAGAGAACTTGAGGTAACCGCATCCGTTTGGACATGGTTTGTATACTCTTTGAACTACTCAGTAGTTTACCCCGAAACAGTCCAGTTTTTAAGTGCTATTACCTACAATTACCTGCTATTTTTGCAAAATCAGCAGGTAAATGACCCAAGCAAATGACTCAGGTCAAGAAGCCAATAAATTACTTTGTAGGAATTTGTGTCGCCGGCTTACTCGGATCTACTGGTGCTGGCGCAACAGGAGCGGCTGGCGTAACGGTCTTGTTGTCAGGGATTTGTGCTGCAGGACCTGCAGGCACCGCCGGCGC